>NZ_MJIR01000064.1:0-16532 GCF_001878835.1 Microbacterium sp. AR7-10
TGGCGTGTCGGCCCCCGGTCCGGACTCGCCCGGCGCACGGGTCCTGGTGATCTCGGGGAGTCTGCCCCCTGGCATCCCGAACGACGCCCTGCCCGACCTCATCCGGCTGGGCCGCGAGGCGGGAGCGACCGTGATCGCCGACACGTCCGGCCCGGCGCTGCTGACCGCGGCGGATGCCGGGGCAGCCGTCCTCAAGCCGAACGAGCACGAGCTGCGTGACGCGACCGGCCTCGATGACCCGGTCGACGGTGCGCGCGAGCTCATCCGACGCGGAGCTCAGTTGGTGCTGCTCTCGCTCGGGGCCGACGGGATGCTGGCGGTCACGCCCACGGCATCCGGTGATGTCGGCGTGCTGCACGCCCGGCTGGGCGAGGTGCTCGCCGGCAATCCCACAGGAGCGGGGGATGCCGCGGTCGCCGCGTGCGCGGTGCTGATGGATGCCGGCAGCCACGATCCGGATCCGATCCTGCGTCGCGCGACCGCCTGGTCTGCTGCCGCGGTGCTGATGCCGCTGGCCGGCGAGATCCACCCGTCCTGGCCCGACCTGGAGTCCGCGCTGACCGTCACCGCACGGCCGGCCGGACCCACCGCTGATTCCGCACCCCACCCCGAGGAGACCCGATGACACTCGCATCCGCACGCGATCTGATGCGCGAGGCAGCCGAGGCCGGCACCGGCATCGGGGCGTTCAACGTCATCCACCTCGAGACGGCGGAGGCGCTTGTCCGGGCATCCGAGCGGGCGAACCTCCCGGTCATCCTGCAGATCTCGCAGAACTGCGCCGACTACCACGGCGGACTCGAGCCGATCGGCTGGGCGACGCTCGCCGTGGCGCGGCGCGCCGCCACCCCGGTCGCCGTGCACCTCGATCACGCCGAGCGGCCCGAGCTCGTCGACGAGGCCATCGCGCTGGGCTTCGGATCGGTGATGTTCGACGGCGGCAAGCTCGACTACGAGCAGAACGTCGAGATCACGGCCGATGTGGCCGCGCGCGCCCGTGCCCGAGGCGTCTACATCGAAGCGGAGCTCGGTGAGGTCGGCGGCAAGGACGGCGCCCACGCTCCGGGTGTGCGCACCGATCCCGACGAGGCGCGCGCGTTCGTCGAAGCCACCGGGGTCGACTCGCTCGCCGTCGCGGTCGGCTCGTCGCACGCGATGCTCGACCGCTCGGCCTCGCTCGACATCGACCTCATCGGCCGCCTCAAGAGCGCCCTCAGCGGCATCGGCCGCTCGGGAGGCGACATCCCGCTCGTGCTGCACGGCTCGTCGGGCGTCTCAGACGATGTGATCGTAGAGGCGGTCCGCGCCGGGATGACGAAGATCAACGTGTCGACCCATCTGAACGGCTTCTTCACGCGCGCGATCCGCGAGACGCTCGCCGCCGACGAGAAGCTCGTCGACTCACGCAAGTACCTCTCTCCCGCCCGTGAGGCGGTCGCCGAGGAGGCGGCGCGGATGCTGCGCCTGTTCGCCCTCGAATCCGCCTGACGGCGGCCCGACTGACAGACTGGGCACGACATGAACCGCGCCGCCAGACTCACCGCCATCCTCGATCTGCTCGCAGTCCAGGGTGAGGTGAGCGTCGACGACCTCGTCGCGCGCTTCGGCGCATCGGCCGCCACCACACGGCGCGACCTCGACAGTCTCGCCGAACGCCGGCTGCTGACCCGCACGCACGGCGGCGCCGTGGCTCAGTCGGTCGCCTACGAGCTGCCGATCCGGTTCCGCAGCCATCACGCCACCGGTGCGAAGGAGCAGATCGCGGCTGTGGCGGCATCGCTCGTCGAACCCGGGCAGGTCGTCGGACTCTCGGGTGGAACGACCACCAACGCGATCGCCACGGCACTCGCCGCGCGCGGCGACCTCGCCGAGCAGGGCATCACCGTCGTCACCAACGCCGTCAACATCGCCGCCCAGCTGGCCATGCGCCCCGAGTTCAAGGTCGTCGTCACCGGCGGGGTCATCCACCCCCGCAGCTTCGAGCTGGTCGGTCCGTTCGTCGAGCAGCTGCTCGGCGGCATCCGGCTCGACATCGCCTTCATCGGCGTGAATGCTCTCTCGGCCGACGCGGGCGCGAGCACGCACGACGAGGCCGAGGCTGCGGTGAACCGCATGATGGCCCAGCGTGCGGACCGCGCCGTGATGGTCGCCGATTCGTCGAAGATCGGCCGCACCGCGTTCGCCCACGTCGGCGGGCCCGACCTCTTCCCGCTGGTGATCACCGACTCCGCGGCGACCGACGATCAGCGCACGGCGCTGACGGATGCCGGCTTCGAGGTTCGCACTGGGTGAGCTGCGGCGGGCGAGCTGCACCGTGTGAGCTGCAGGCTGGCGTTCGGATCGTCGCCGGAGGGGCGGGGTATCCGGACCGGGCTCGACCACGCGATCACCGGACCTGCGGCTGCCAGCGTGCGTCAGGTCACAGCCCGCGCGGCCCGGCCGCCTGGGCGAAGATCAGGCTGGTGCTGGTGGATGCCACCTCGGGCTTCAGGCTGATGGTGTCGGAGACGAGTTCGCGCAGCGCCCCGGCATCCGGAACCGCGACGTGCACGAGGAAGTCGCGGTCGCCGGCGAGGAAGTACACCCGCTGCGTCGCGGGGAGCTGTTCGAGGTAGGTCTGGAACCGGCGCAGATCCCCGCGGGCGTGGGCGTGCAGGCGGATGGTGATCAGCGCCTCCAGGTGCAGGCCCAGCGCCTCGGGCGAGATCTCGGCGTGGAAGCCGACGATCACGCCGTTCGCCTGCAGGGCGCGGACGCGCTTGAGGCACGTCGACTCGGCGATGCCGGCGATCGCGGCGAGCTCGGTGTTCGAGATGCGGCCGTTGCGGCTCAGCTCCGAAAGGAGGATGCGGTCGACGGCGTCCAGGGGGGTCTGGCCGGATGCCGAAGAATCAGGGGCCATGTGCGCACTTCCTCGTCGTGAGATGAAGAATTTGATCAGGTGAGCGCGATTCTACGCAGAATCTTCGACGTAGCATCCGCAGATCGCCAGAATCCGCATAATCGCAGGTAGGGGTGTCCGCTTTCGCGCCTCTCATCAGCTCTCTCAGGAGGACGCAATGACGCGAACGATCATCATCGGTGCAGGAATGGTCGGTCTCGCCACGGCATGGCATCTGCAGGAGCGCGGGGTCGACGTCACGGTCATCGACCGGGTCGGCGTCGCCGCCGGATCGTCGTGGGGCAACGCCGGGTGGCTCACGCCGGGCAAGACCATCCCGCTCGCCGACACCGGTCTGTGGACCTACGGGCCGAAGGCCCTGCTCGATCCGGATGCCGCGCTGCACGTGCCGTTCCGGGTGGATGCCGGGCTCTGGTCGTTCCTCGCGCAGTTCGCCGCCCACGGCACCAACCGTGCCTGGGATCGGACGATGGCCGACCTCACGCCGATCGACAAGATCGCGCTGGAGTGCTTCGACGAGCTGATCGACGGGGGTGTGCAGTCGTGGACCCGCGAGGGCCCGTTCGTGATCGGCTTCAAGGAGAAGGACCACGCCAAGGGGTTCCTGCACGAGATCGAGGGCGTGATCCGGCACGGGCAGGACGTGCCGTTCGAGCGTCTCGAGAACCCGCGCGAGCTGGCGCCGGTGCTGTCGGATGCTGTGACGCATGCGTACCGGCTCGACGGGCAGCGCTTCTTCGAGCCGGCGCCGTTCGTCGAGGCGCTGGCTGATGCCGTCGTCGGGCGGGGTGCCGAGCTGATCACCGGGTACGAGGTCACCGACGTCTCGTCGACCCGCCGTCCCGTGGTGACCATGTCGAACGGGCAGCGGCTCGAGGCCGATTCTGTCGTGATCGCGACCGGCGCCTGGATGCCCGCGCTGGCCCGCAAGCTCGGGGTGCGCACCCGTGTGCAGGCCGGCCGCGGATACTCGTTCACGGTCGCCACGTCGGTGCCGCAGGAGCACCCGGTGTACTTCCCGTTCCAGCGCATCGCGTGCACCCCCTACCAGGGGCGCTTCCGCATCGCCGGCACCATGGAGTTCCGCCGTCCCGACGAGCCCTTCCAGCCGCGGCGCGTGCAGGCGATCATCGCGCAGGCGCGCGAGATGTTCCAGGGTCTCGACCTCGACGACCGTCAGGACGAGTGGGTCGGCTCCCGCCCTGTCACCCCCGACGGTCTGCCGCTGGTCGGCGCGACCCAGGCGCCGAACGTTTACGTCGCCGGTGGTCACGGAATGTGGGGCATCGTGCTCGGCCCCGCGACCGGCAAGCTGCTCGCCGAGCAGATCACCACGGGCCGCATCGCCCCCGAGATCCGCCCTTTCAACCCCCTCCGCTGACCCGAGGCCCCCGCTCCCGGCATCCGGGGTCGGTTTCGGACGCCGACGCGGCCTAAACCGTACGCGATCGACCCCGCACCGGCGGAATCCAGCCCCGCGTGCCTGCATCCGCGGTCGGGGATGTGTTCGTCCGGTCAGGCGGATACCCGAACGGAGAGATGCATCCCTGACAGGCGCGACTCCGCTTGCTCAGGCCCGCGAGACGGGCTGCTGCAGCTCGGTGACCCAGCGGGATTCGTCTTCGAGGGGCCACGACCGCACATACAGTTCACGGCACGGACCCGAGGGCACGAAACCGCGGGCGAGCATCTCGGTGTGCAGCCCGTGCCAGGTCTTGCGGATGCCCGACATCGCGCCGAGATGGATGCCGCACACCGCGCGCTCCTCCGCGGCGAGCTCGATGATCTCTAGACCTTCCACGGGATCGCCGGCATACGCGTAGCCGATGGTCAGCAGCACCCCGTCATCGGTCGGTCGGTACTGCGCGATCGGCGTCTCGAGCATCCCCTCCGTCTCGGGCAGGCCGTCTTCGACCTCGCCGAACATGGCTCCCACATGCCGGCCGACCTCGTCGGCGGGCACGGTCGCCGTGCGGGCGATGAGGCGGACGGCGGGCAAAGGCTTCTCGATGAACTCGGCGGATGACATGCGATTCTCGCTTTCGATCAGGTGGAGGCGCCGTTCGACGTCGACGAGCCGTTCGGTCGCGATGCGGTGCTCGCGTTCCACCGCATCGCGGTGTCCGCGCAGCATCTGCATGAGTCGATCCCCGTCGATGCCCTCATCGAGCATGACGCCGATCTGCTCGAGACCGAACCCCAGCTGGCGCAGCGCGACGATCCGGTGCAGTCGGTGCAGCTGTGAGGGATCGTACGAGCGGTAGCCGCTGTGCTCGTCCACGTGGGCGGGTACGAGCAGGCCTGCGGTGTCCCAGTGTCGCAGCATGCGGTGGGTCACCTGGCCGATCTGCGCGAACGCTCCGATGGACAACATGGCTCCACTCGACCGCCTCTCACCGTGTCAGGGTCAAGTCTGGCTGATGGATGCGAAGAAGCATCGATCTCGCATCACGGCGAAGTGGTCGCGGTGCTGGTGAGCCCGCAGCGGCTGCGGAGCCGCCGCGCTCAGGAGGCGTGGCAGCAGACGGATGCGCTGCGTGAGCGCTTGGCGCGAGCACGCTCAAGCAGCCTGAGAGAGCGCCGCCCGGCATCCGGGGTCAGTTTCGTACGCTCATGCGGGCGAAACCGTACGCAATCGACCCCTCACCGGCGGAATCCAGCCCGGCGGAGCGGCGTCAGGCCATCGAGAAGTCGTAGCGCTCCGGCACGGGGCGGTCGGGGAAGGTCTCGCGCCAGACATCCGACATGCTCAGCTCGCCCTCACGGATGTCGGGCACATCGAACTCGTCTTCCAGCATCCGTCGGGCCTCGTCGTGCGCTCCGGATGCCAGCGCCGCGCGCACCGCGAGCACGCGGAACCGCCCCTGCGCTCGGACCGCGGGAGCAAGCGCGGCGAGGAATCCGGATGCCTCCTCCGCCCGCCCCGCGATCAGCAGAGCCTCGCCGAGTTCCAGCGCGAGCGGCGCGAGATCGGGCGCCAGAGACGCGGCGTCGGTGAGAACGTCGATGCCCGCATCCACCTGGCCCTGGGCGATGCGCACCAAACCGAGCCCGCGCAGCGCCCACGCGCTGCGACGCTGCCGCAGCGACGCCTCGTAGTGCGCCGCCGCGCGGTCGACGGCCCCGGCGGCGTGCGCGATCACGCCGCGGTGGTAGTGGGTCAGCCATGTCGCCGGCGCGGCTCCGAGCAGGCGATCCCAATCTTCTCCGGCGACGTACGACACCGGGGCGTCCACGCCGGCATCGGGCGCCGATCCGTCGAGCAGCGCGCGCCAGTACTCGCCCTCGTCGCCCGCATCCCGGTCGAAGCGCACCCCGGGCAGGGCGTCGAAGCCGCGACCCAAGCGCGCGGCGAGCTCGGCCTCGAGGGCTCCCCAGGCGGCGCCGCGGTTCAGCATCCGCTCCGGTGCGGCGTCCGCGACCGCATCCAGACGTGATGAGTCGCAGCCGCCGACAGCGCGATGCACGGCCTCGCCGACGACGGCGACGGCCGCGCCCCACGCGCCGTCGGCACCGTCGACCTGCAGCGGCACGAAGGTCTCGGTCCACTCCCAGGTGGCGCCGCCCGGCATCCGCAGGTGCTCGTACTGGGTGGTCGCGAGGCCGCCCTGGATCTCGAAGTACGAGCCGCCGAGCCACTTCTGCCAGTGCCGACCCCCGGCGGTGTCGCCCCAGACGAAGAGCTTGCGTCCCGACAGGCGCGGGGTCGAGAAGTGCCCCAGGCCCGAACCGTCGGGCTCGAGCGCGGCGATCCACGGCTGCGCCGCCCGATCGAGCACGTAGAACCAGTCGGCGGCGGCCGGGGCCTGCGCCGGTCGGCTCACGTCGGGCGCCGCGACGTCCACCCGCGCGAGAGTCCCGTCGTACTGCGTCTGATACGCGTGCGTCGCCGGGGCGAACACCCGCGAGCCCTCGGTCTGGGCGACCGCGATGTTCGTCCACCAGTACATGCCGGTCTCCTCGGCATGCGGATTGCGCACCCGCACCCGCACGTGCAGCCCCGCGACCCGCGAGTCGAGAGTCGCGTCGATCTGCACGATCAGCCCGCGCACCCGCTCGTACTCCCACATTCGCAGCACCGGCTCGCCGTCGGGTGCGGTCAGCGCGGCGGCGTACAGCGGCGCGCAGGTGAGCGGCCAGTGGCCGCGCATGCCGATGTTCCACTCCACCCCGCCCGAGAACCAGGCGTTTCGCAGCCCGAGGTTGGCCGGCTGGAAGATCGTGTTGCGGTAGACCAGATCGCGCCCCGTCGTCTTGTCGAGCAGGCGCACCAGGCGCCCGCCGAGGTCGACGGCGAACTCGGCCCGCAGAAGATCGTTCTCGAGCACCGCGACCCGCATCGGCGCCTCGCTGCGCTCGCGCGTGTACTGATCCTGCAGCAGGTAGGGGTGGATGCTGCCGACCTGGCCGTACCGGATGTTCTCGGCCAGCTCGTCCGGCAGCCCGTCCGTCGCCGCCTCGTACGGCGCCTGCGGCATCGCGGCGACCGCAGGCAGCGGATTCGGCGCGCCGACCGGCGCCGACGGGAGGGTGACGGAGTCGAGCGTGAGGGTGGCAGTCATGATGATGCTCACGCTAGCGCTCGCCGCGTCATCCCCGCAGGTCTCGGCGTGTAAGGGCGAGGGCGGATGCCGCGGCCAGTGCCACCGCGACACCCCAGACGAGCAGCAGGCCACCGGCGTCGACGCCGTCCTTCAACGGTGGCTGGCGGTACACCCACGCGTACGGCGAGAGCGCGTTCAGCCATTCGAGGTCGTCCGACTGCCTCGCCACGGCCTGGAACACGTAACCGAGCACGGCGACGGCTGCGGCGGCGCCGGTGGCCCACGCCTTGCGGCCGGTGAGAGCTCCGGCGAGCAAGCCCACGGTTGCGCTGAGGAAGGCGAGCCCGGTGAGGGCGAGCGCAGCGCCGGCGATGTGCGGCGGATGGATGCCCAGCTCCGCCGGCTCATTCAGCGCGTACACGATCGCCCCCGACAGGGCACCCAGCCAGAGCAGCCGCACGAGCACGGCGATCGTCGACTCGGCGGCGTACTGCGCCCGGCCGATGCCGTGTGCGCGGTCGAGTTCGAGGCGGCCTGATTCCTCGGCGCCCGCGATCGCGGCCGAGCCCCACAGCACGGCGGCGATCGTCAGCAGCAGAAAGCCCATCAGTCCGTAGAAGGTGCTCTGCGCGTAGCCGGCGCCGGTGGCGATCTGGTCGTAGCCCAGCGTCTCGATCAGCTGCGTCGGCAGGGCCTTGATGATGTCTTCGAGCTGTCCGCTCGCGCCGAAGCTGGGGTACAGCGGCAGGTACAGCAGCAGCACCGCCGCGATGCCGAGGCTCCATCCGATCACGCTGCGCCACGACTCCCGGATGCTGCGCCGGAACACCGGCAGTACGCCCTTCATCGCGCGCCTCCCTCGTGACCCGCGGTGCCGACCGATGAGGCAGAGCCGGCGGAGTACAGGCGCAGCACGCTCTCCTCCAGATCCGGCTCCTCGACGGTCAGGTCGTGCACCGTGACCTGCGCGAGCGCCTTCACGAACGGATCGATCGCGCCCTCCACGGTCGCGGCGAGGTGCAGCACGTCGCCGCGCGGAAGGAGGTCGATTTCGCGCACGCCCGGGATGCCCGTGAAGCGGCGGCGCACGGCATCCGGATCCGATCCTTCGAGCGAGGCCCGCACTCGCCGCACCGAGCCGAGGCGCAACGAGGCGACGTCGCCGCTCGCGACCACGCGGCCCGCCGCGAGCACCGCGACCTCGTCGGCGACCTGCTGGATCTCGCTGAGCACGTGCGAGCTGAGCAGCACGGTCTGCCCGGCATCGCGCGCTTCGCGCACCATCGAGAGGAACTCGCGCTGCATCAGCGGGTCGAGCCCGCTGGTCGGCTCATCGAGGATGAGCAGCTCGGGGCGGTGCATGAACGCCTGGATCAGGCCGACCTTCTGCTTGTTGCCCTTCGACAGGCTGCGCACCGGGCGCGACAGGTCGACGCCGAGGCGCTCCGCGAGCTCCGCGGTGTATCCGCGATCGACCGGGCCCGACACCTCCGCGTAGAACGACAGCATCCGGTGCCCGGTGACGCGCCCCTCGAGATGCAGCTCGCCGGGCACGAAGCCGATACGGCGACGCAGCCGCGCGCCGCCGTGCCGCGGCTCCTCGCCGAGCACCCGCACCTGGCCTGAGGTCGGTCGGATGATGTCGACCAGGATGCGCAGCGTCGTCGTCTTGCCGGCGCCGTTCGGCCCGATCAGGCCGTAGATCGTGCCGCGCTGCACATGCATGTCGAGGCCATGCAGGGCAGTGCGCCGCCCGAAGCGCTTGTGCAGCGCGGTGATGTCGATGACGGAACTCATGATGCGCCTCCTTCGGAGGGCTTATCGGATGCCAGGGCTTGGCGTGCCCCGTCGAGGAATGCGGTGCTCGAGTAGATGCCGTGCGTGAGCAGTTCCAGAGTCGGCAGGGTGGTGCGCATCATTCCGGCCGGGCTCAGCTGGTCCTGCCCGAGCACTCGGCCGATCTGCGCGCGCATCATCACGGGCGCGAGGCCCATCATCACCACCAGCAGCGTGGTCATCTCGGGATCGCTCATCTCGACGAGCAGCCCCGCTTCGCGCTGCTCGTCGAGCATGTCGCGGGTGACGCGGACGATCTCGTCGAACAGGCGGTCGGCGGCCGGCGACCGGTCGCCGAGCATGCGCCCGAGGTAGTCGATGTACGGTCCGTAGCGCTCGACATCGTGCAGCGCGGCGCGGACGCGATCGGCCGTCGGCGTCTCGATCAGCTCGTGCTTGTCGTCGATGAACGTTGCGACGACGTAGTCGTCGCAAGCGGTGCGCAGCGCGTTCTTGTCGCCGAAGTGGTGCACGATCAGGGCGGCGCTCACGCCCGCTTCCTTCGCGATCGCGCGCAAGCTCGCCGCGTCGAACCCATCGCGCGCGAAAGCGCGGATCGCGGCCTCGCGGATGCGGGCTCGCGCGGTGAGGTCGTCAGATGCTGAACGCATGTACAGCAGACTAAACGCGCGTTCAGTGCGTGTCAATCTCCCTGCCTCGCGAAAAGGAGAACCACCCCTCGCTCCGGTATGACTTTCTGCCGCCTGAAGCCCTTTTGAGCGGCACGAACTCATACCGGAGCGAGAAGCGGTTCTCGATAGTGTGAGCAGGTGCCCGAGCTCGACTACAGCAGACTGCGGCGATCTCCCGACGTCGAGGCTCCGAACCTGCAGGCGTGGGATGCCACCGACCAGCTGCTCGTGCAACGCGCGCTCGACACCGGAATCGCCGGCGGTGAGACCGCGATCATCGGCGACGAGTACGGCGCGATCGCCCTCGCGCTGGCGGATGCAGGCGTCCAGGGTCTCCGCGCGCATCAGGACCTCATCACCGGCCGACGTGCGCTCGCCGCCAACGCCCGGGCGCTCGATCTGCCGATGCCCGCGGCGCACGAACTCGACAGCTCGCTGCTCAGCGGCGCGCGTCTCGTGCTGCTGCAGCTGCCCAAGGGGCTCGCCGAGCTCGAGGAGATCGCCGACGCGGTCGCCCGCTGGGCGGCGCCCGATGCCACACTCATCGCGGGTGGACGGGTGAAGCACATGGCGCTCACCCAGAATGAGGTGCTCGGGCGGTACTTCGCGGCTGTGCAGCCGCAGCGCGCGGAGCGCAAGTCACGGCTGATCGTGGCATCCGGCGCCCTTCCCGTACCCGACCAGCCGCCGTTCCCGGTCAGTCGTCAGCACGACGGCTTCACCCTGTGCGCGTACGGCGGCGCGTTCGCCGGCGCGCGCCTCGACGTCGGCACGCGCGTGCTGATCGACGTGATGCCGACCCTCGCTCCGCCCGACCCGCCTGCGCTGCACGTCGTCGATCTCGGGTGCGGCACGGGGGCACTCGCGGTCGCGTTCGCGCAGCAGCATCCGGATGCCAGGATCACCGCCACCGATCGGTCGGCCTCCGCGGCGCGCTCGGCTCAGGCATCCGTCGTCGCCAACGGCCTCGCCGGGCGCGTGACCGTGACCCTCGACGACGCGGGCTCCGAGCTGCCAGACGGATCGGCCGACCTCATCCTGCTGAATCCGCCGTTCCATCTCGGGACGAGCGTGCACGAGGGTGCCGGTCATCGCCTCATCCAGGGGGCGGCGCGACTGCTGCGCCCCGGTGGCGAGGTGTGGACGGTGTTCAACTCGCACCTCGATCATCGCGGTGTGCTGACCCGCGACGTGGGTCCGACCGAGCAGGTCGCCCGCACCCCGAAGTTCACCGTCACGCGCAGCGTCCGCCGCGGCTGACCCACCGCTTTCGAATCGCTCATATTGCCGTGTTCCGACCAGGAAGACGGCAATATGAGCGATTCGAACGGAGGGGGAGAACCCCCGGTGACAGGCGAAAACCGCAATCAGGATTTGCCACCGGATCAGCCATTCGTTAGCGTGGCTAGGTGGCCGAGAGGTCACAGTGACCAGTCCGCGGCCGCGTCCTTCTTTCGACACGAGCTGTACACGAAGAGGCGTGGGCGTACGGTCGATGTTCTGTCGCGGGGGTCCGAAATCCCCGTCCGTGCCGCTGTGCAGCATCTGTCGAAACGGCCTTGAGAACGTCACCCGGGCGTAACCGAAGCGGCCCGCCGAGACCCGAAGAATCGGTGGGCAACGGGGGAAACGTGTCCGAAACCGCTCTTGAAGCGCGCAATATCTACAAGGTCTTCGGTCGTAATCCGCAGCAGGCCGTGAAGCGTCTGAAGGCCGGTGAGACCCGCACCGAGGTGCAGGACGTCGGCACCGCAGCCGTCATCGACGCGAGCTTCACCGTGAACCGCGGTGAGATCTTCGTCATCATGGGCCTGTCGGGATCCGGCAAGTCGACCATCATCCGCATGCTCAACGGCCTGCACGACGCCACCGCGGGCGAGATCACGATCGGCGGAGACGCGATCACCGGCATCCCGGCCTCGCGCCTGCGCGACATCCGTCGTGACCGCGTGTCGATGGTGTTCCAGCACTTCGCGCTGCTGCCGCACCGCACGGTCGCCGACAACGTGGCCTACCCGCTCGAGCTGAAAGGCGTCGGCAAGACCGAACGGCTGCGCAAGGCCGACGAGATCCTGTCCCTGGTGGGTCTCGACGGCTGGGGCGACAAGCTGCCCAGCGAGCTGTCGGGCGGCATGCAGCAGCGCGTCGGCATCGCCCGCGCGCTCGCCGCCGACACCGACATCCTGCTGATGGACGAGGCGTTCAGCGCCCTCGACCCGCTGATCCGCCGCGAGATGCAGGAGCAGCTCGTCGAGCTGCAGGCGAAGCTGCGCAAGACCATCGTGTTCATCACGCACGACCTCAACGAGGCCATGTTCCTCGGCGATCGCATCGCCGTGATGCGCGACGGTCGCATCGTGCAGATCGGCACGCCCGAAGACATCCTCACCGACCCCGCGAACGACTACGTCGAGCAGTTCGTGCAGGACGTCGACCGCGCCCGCGTGCTCACCGCCTCGAACGTCATGGAGCGCCCGCGCCCCGTCGTGGCCGAGTCGTCGGGACCCCGCACGGCGCTGCGCCAGATGCGGGATGCCTACATGTCGGCGACCTACGTGGTCGGCCGCGACCGCAAGCTCGTCGGCATCGTCACCGACCGGGATGCCGTGAAGCTCGTGCGCAAGGGCGAGTCCTCGCTCGCATCGATCATCAAGCCGGTGCCGCAGAAGGTCGACGAGAACGAGGTGCTGATGAACCTCTTCATCCCGTCGGTCGAATCCCCCGTTCCGCTCGCGGTGACGGATGCCGAGGGGCGCCTCACCGGTGTGATCCCGCGCGTCACCCTGCTCGCCGCCCTCGGCCCCGGGCCGGGAGCGACGGGCGAGCTCACCCTGCCCCTGAACCCCATGCCGCAGGCCGTCATCGACGAGGTGCTCGCCGAGGCGAGCTCGTTCACCGAGGCGGCCGTAGAGCCGGCCGTAGACGACACCCCTGCCGGCACCGCTGACACCGAGGAGGTGCGCTGATGGATTTCCGCATTCCGATCGGAACCTGGGTCGCCGGCATCGTCGACTGGGTCAAGGACAACCTCGACGGTCTGCTCGATGGCATCGCGTTCGTCTTCGGCTTCCTCGTCAACGGACTGACTGACGGTCTGCTCTCGGTGCACTTCATCGCGATCATCGCGATCGCCGCGCTCATCGCGTGGCTGGTGCGCTCGTGGCAGCTCGCAATCGGCACCGCCGTGTCGTTGCTGCTGATCGTGGGCATGAACCTGTGGGTCCCCGCCATGCAGACCATGTCGCTCGTGCTCGTCGCGACGGTCGTCGCGGTGTTGATCGCCGTGCCGCTGGGCATCTGGTCGGCCCGCAATGCCACGGTGCGTGCGCTGCTGAAGCCGGTGCTCGACTTCATGCAGACCATGCCCGCCTTCGTCTATCTGATCCCCGCGATCGTGTTCTTCGGCATCGGCGTGGTGCCCGGCATGGTCGCGACGATCATCTTCGCGCTGCCTCCCGGCGTGCGACTCACCGAGCTCGGCATCCGCGGCGTCGACGCCGAGACGGTCGAGGCCGGTCAGGCGTTCGGCGCGAAGCCCGGGCAGATCCTGCGCGGCATCCAGCTGCCGCTCGCGATGCCGACCATCATGGCCGGCATCAACCAGGTCATCATGCTGGCCCTGTCGATGGCGGTCATCGCCGGAATGGCCGGCGCCGACGGTCTCGGCAAGATGGTCGTCGAGGCGATCTCGACGATCAACATCGCCAAGGGCGTCGAGGCGGGCCTCGGCGTCGTGCTGATCGCCGTTTTCCTCGACCGGGTCACCGCCGCCCTCGGCGCACCGGCCGAGAACCACGCGTCGCTGCTCGGCACCCTGGCACGTCGCCGCGAGGCACGGCGCCGCACGTCGGCATCCGTCACCGCACCGGATGCCGCCCTGCAGCCGGCCTGAGACGGCACCCTGCAACACCCCGCAATCACACATACGCAACAGAGAGAGAACATCGTGAAGAAGAAGATCACTGCACTCCTGGCCATGGGCGCCATCGGCTCGCTCGCACTCGCCGGATGCGCCTCGGGTGGCGCCGGCGGAACGGGCGGCGCCGGCGGCGACGCCGACGGCGGCTCCACGGGCGACAAGGGCACCATCACGCTCGGCTTCCTCCCGTCGTGGACCGACGGCCTGAGCACCGCGTACCTGCTCGAGAACAAGCTCGAGGAGATTGGCTACGACGTCGAGATGAAGACCCTCACCGACGCCGGCCCGCTGTACACCGGACTCGCGCAGGGCGACGTCGACATCTACCCGTCGGCGTGGCCCGAGCTGACCCACAAGAAGTACATGGACGAGTACGGCGACGACATCGAGGATCTCGGCACGTACTACGAGAACGCGAAGCTCACCATCGCGGTTCCCGAATACTCCGAGCTCACCTCGATCGAGGACCTCAAGGGCAAGGCTGCGAACTACGACGGCAAGATCATCGGCATCGAGCCGGGCGCCGGCCTGACTGAGCAGACGACCAAGATGCTCGCCGAGACCGGACTCGACAGCGAGTACGAGCTGGTCACCTCCTCGACCGCCGCCATGCTCACCGAGCTGAAGAAGGCGACCGACAAGCAGGAGGACATCGTCGTCACGCTGTGGCGTCCGTTCTGGGCCAACGACGCGTTCCCGGTGAAGGACCTCGAAGACCCGAACGGCCTGATGGGCGAGGCCGAGGGCCTGCACTTCCTGGGCACGAAGGGCTTCTCCGACGAATTCCCAGAGGCCGCCGAGCTGATCGAGAGCATCAAGCTCGACGACGAGCAGTACGGCTCGCTCGAGGACATGGTGGTGAACGAGTACGGCGAGGGCAAGGAGCGCGAGGCCGTCAAGGCATGGCTCGAGGAGAACCCCGACGTCATCAAGTGACCCGCTGACCGGCTGACGGGGCACCCTCAGCCGGTTACGCTCCGGGGGCCGACACGCCAGATGTCGGACGGAACGCCGTGTTCCGTCCGACGGGTGGCGTGTCGGCCCCCGGTTTCGTATCGTCCCTAACGCTGTCAAGACCCTCCGACCGGTGAGCCCACAGTCGTAGCGTGTCGGCATGGACGGGTTCGCCGCCGTCGACTTCGGCTTCGCCCGCGAGGTTCTGCAGAGGGGCATCGCGGCGCTCTACCTGGTCGCGTTCCTCTCGACGCTGAACCAGTTCCGCCCGCTGCTGGGCGAGCGCGGACTGCTGCCCGCTCCCGAGCTGCTCGCGTGGGCGACATCGTCTTCCGCGAGACGCCGGATGCTGCGCCCGACCCTCTTCACGCGCATCCGCTACACCGACCGCCGACTCGCGGCCCTGTGCTGGGCGGGGATGATCGTCGCAGGCACCGTGGTGATCGGCATCCCTCAGCTGGCGCCACCGTGGGTGCCGATGATCTGCTTCCTGCTGCTGTGGGGCGGGTACATGACGATCACGAGCATCGGGCAGACGTTCTACTCGTTCGGGTGGGAGATGCTGCTGCTCGAGGCGGGGTTCCTCGCCGCCTTCCTCGGCTCAGCCGACCAGCCGCCGCCGACCGTCGTGATCGTGATGTTCTGGTGGCTGGTGTTCCGGCTGGAGTTCGGTGCCGGGATGATCAAGATCCGCGGCGGCCGGGAGTGGCGCGACCTGACCGCGCTGATGTACCACCACGAGACGCAGCCGATGCCGGGGCCCTTGAGTCGGCAGGCGCATCTGCTGCCGAAGTGGTTCCACAGGGGGGAGGTGCTCGGCAATCACTTCGCTCAGCTGGTGGTGCCGTTCTTCCTGTTCGCGCCGCTCGCGACGCTGTTCACACCGGCCACGGTCGACGCGATCCTGCTGCTGATCGGCGCGATCGCCGCGACGATCGTCATCCTCACCCAGCTCTGGCTGGTGCTCACCGGCAACTTCGCCTGGCTGAACGCGGCGACGATCGTCATCGCCTTCTCGGCGTTCCCGACGTTCTGGTCGTCCGTCGATGTGCCGAATCCGGAGCCGCTGCGCGCCCCGAACGGCATCCCGCTGTACTGGGTCATCCTGACCTCGGCGGTCGGGATGCTGGTGATCGCGCTCAGCTGGCCCGCACTGCGCAACCTCTTCGCCCGCCGCCAGCTGATGAACGCGAGCTTCAGCCGGTGGCAGCTCGGCAACGCCTACGGTGCTTTCGGCACCGTCACGAAGCAGCGGATCGAGTACATCGTGGAGGGGACGACGGATGCCGATCCGGATGCCGCCGAATGGCGCGAGTACGAGTTCAAGGGCAAGCCCGGCGCCCTGCGCCGTATCCCGCGGCAGTTCGCGCCGTACCACCTGCGCCTGGACTGGCTGATGTGGTTCCTCCCGCTCGGTCGTTCGCTGGAGGACTGGTTCACGATGCTTCTCGTGCGGCTTCTCGAGGCTGACGAGCCGACGCTGCGGATGCTGCGTCGCGATCCCTTCGACGGCGAGCGACCCGCGTGGGTACGAGTCGTCTCGTATCGGTACCGCTTCGCGACCCGCGCGGAGCGCCGGGAGGCGGGCGTCGTGTGGGTGCGGGACCGGCGGCACGTGCTCGTGCGCCCGCTCGGCCTCGGGCGCTGAGGCGCCCGGCCACCAGCCTGTGCATGCGTGCCGGCACGGGCGCCTCAGCGCCCGAGGCCGCTGTCTCTTATACACATCTGACGCTGCCGACGAACTC
>NZ_MJIR01000065.1:0-10909 GCF_001878835.1 Microbacterium sp. AR7-10
CATCTGGAGTGTCGGCCCCCAAAGTGTCGCGCCCCCAGGGCCGGCCGGACCCGCCCCGCCCCGGCTTTCGGTGGTCACAGGCCGGTGGCCTACGGATCGCTTGATCCGAGGAGGCACCATGATTCGCACGGCACTGGTCGCGGCAGCGGCCGCGTTCACCTTCGGCAGCCTGGTCGGGTGCGCCCCGGCATCCGACTCCTCCCCGCCCGACGCGACGGAGCGCGCGACGGCTGCGCTCTGGGCGGCGATCGAGGCGGAGGATCCCGACGCCACAGCCCGCGCGATCGAAGACGGCGCGACGCTCGAAGACCGCAGCGGTGAGAAGAACGCGACGCCGCTCGTCGAGGCCACGAAGAAGAACCTCCCGCCGATCGCACGGGTGCTCATCGACGCCGGCGCCGATGTGAACGCGAAGGACGGCATCCAGGACTCCGCATTCCTGTACGCGGGAGCGGAGGGATTCGATGAGATCCTCAAGATGACGATCGATGCGGGCGCCGACGTCACCAGCACCAACCGCTACGGCGGCACGGCGCTGATTCCTGCCAGCGAGCACGGGCACGTGAGCACGGTGAAGATCCTGATCGCGGCGGGTGTTCCCGTCGACCATGTGAACGACCTCGGCTGGACCGCCATGCACGAGGCGATCGTGCTCAACGACGGCGGGCCCGCCCAGGTCGAGACCGTGGGGCTGCTGCTCGAGGCCGGCGCCGACCCCGACATCACCGACCGGGAGGGACGCACCTCGCGCGAGCTGGCTCTCGAGCACGGCCACGACGAGATCGTCGCGGTCATCGACGCCGCCGGATGAGAGGGTGGATGCCATGGACGCCACAGACATGACCCACCTGCGCCGCTGCGTCGAACTGGCCCGCGAGGCGCTCGACGCCGGCGATGAGCCGTTCGGCTCGCTGATCGTCTCGTCCGAGGGCCAGGTGCTCTTCAAAGACCGCAACCGGGTGGCCGGCGACGATCACACCCGGCATCCCGAGTTCGAGATCGCGCGGTGGGCGGCGGCCCACCTGTCTCCGCAGGAGCGGGCGGATGCCACGGTGTACACCTCGGGGGAGCACTGCCCGATGTGCTCGGCCGCGCACGCCTGGGTGGGCCTCGGCCGCATCGTGTACGCGACGTCATCGGACCAGCTGTCGCAGTGGCATGCGGAATGGGGACTCGAGCCCGGGCCCGTGGCCGCGCTGCCGATCCGGACGGTCGCTCCCGGCATCCCGGTCGATGGTCCCGCAGACGACCTCGTCGACGAGGTCAAGGAGCTGCAGCGGCGCCTCGCGGAGCGCCGGTCTTCCTAGACTGGATCGATGCGACCACTCACCGAGACCCAGGTCCGCGAGGCGATCAAGAACGCCGACGCCGATGAGATCGAGCAGATCGGGATGCCCCACGACTTCATCCTGACCGACTGGGACTACATCGACTTCCTCGCCTGGCGCGACCCCGAATCGAGCCGACGCGCGGTCGTGGTCGTCGAGCACGACGGGCATCCGATGGGCATCGTGCTGCGCTCCACCGACCCGGCGCGGGTGCGCTCGGGTATGTGCAACATCTGCCGCACCATGCAGCCCGGCAACCAGGTGGCGCTGCTGACGGCGCGGCGCGGTGGAGCGAAGGGCCGGCGCGGCGACAGCGCGGGCACGTACATCTGCGCCGACCTGTCGTGCCACGACAACGTGCGACTCGCGCATCCGCTGGCACCGAGCGAGGTGCGCGCGCCCGGCCAGATCGATCAGCGGCTCGACGGCACGAAGCACCGCATGGAGGACTTCGTGGTGCGCGTCCTCTCGGAGGACTGACCGCGCCGGCGGGGCATGCGCGGCCGTGCGCGCAGGGGCGGTGCGGCGGGCGGCACTGCGGGCAGTGGTGCGGGTCGCATCCCGGGCGTGCGGGGTCAGGTCCGTACGGTTTTTGGGCCGTGAGCGTACCGAAGTGACCTCGCAGCGGCTGCGGCTCCCGCAAGGATGACGCTCAGTACCAGGTAGTCTGGAACCCCGTCCTGCGCATCGAAGGAGAGCCATGACCGAGCCGCTGCTGCTCACGATCGACCAGGGTCTCGCCCGACTCACGCTCAATCGTCCCGCGAGCCTGAACGCCTTCGACGCCGATCTCGCGCACGCCTGGCGCGACGCCACGGCCGAGGCGGTGGGCCGCGACGATGTCGGCGCCGTTCTCATCGAAGGACGCGGCCGCGCCTTCTGCGCCGGCGGCGACGTGCGCGCCATGTCGACGAGCATGTCGGGCGGGCATGAGATCACCGCCCTGGCGCGGGTGATCAACGCCGGCATCCTGTCACTGACCACCTCCGCCATCCCCGTCGTCGCCGCCGCGCATGGCACGACGGCGGGCGGGGGGCTGGGCATCCTGATGTGCAGCGACTACGCGGTCGTCGGCGCGAGCTCGACGATCGGCAGCCGCTACGCCAACATCGGCCTCACACCCGACCTGTCGGTCTCGGCGCAGCTCGCACGCGCCGTCGGCGAGCGTCGAGCGCTGCAGCTGCTGCTGCAGGACCGGATGCTGTCAGGCGACGAAGCCGTCGAATGGGGCCTCGTCGCCGAGCGGGTGGCAGGACCGGCCGACGCGAGCGGGTCTGATCCGGAGGCCGAGGCGGATGCCGTGCGCGAGCGCGCCGAGCAGGTCGCGCGGTTCTGGCTGGCGGGCGCCTCCGCCGCGTACGGGCAGGCGAAGCGCCTGGTGCGCTCGCAGCCGGCGCGCTCCTTCGAGGAGCAGCTGAACGCCGAGGCCGACTCCATCGGCGCGGCGTTCGACACGGCGGACGCGCAGGCGCGCATCGCCGGATTCGCGGCCGCCTCGCGCCGGCGCTGAGGCTTATCCACAGCATCCGATCGTCCTGACGGGCGCATGCGAGGATGAGACCACCGACCGGGAGGATCTCACCATGTCCGACGTCACACCGTCAGCCGAGCATCCGGCGAATGCCGATGCGCACCAGCCGATGTCGTCGAAACTGCTGCGCGGCGCGATCTGGATCGCCATCGGAGCGCTGATCGCCGCCGCTCTCGTCTGCGTGGTCTGGGTGCTCGTCGGCGATCAGGACGGCATCATCGGGCGGGCGTTCCTCACGATCCTCCTGCTCGCCCTGTTCGCGGGTGTCGCGATCGCCGAAGCACATCTCGCCGAGCGGCGTCCGGACTGGCTCGCCCTCGCCAGCATGATCAGCTGGATCATCGTGCTCCTGGTCGGCGCGGTGAAGATCTGGCTGCCGTACGACGCCGCGGAGCCCTACGGCTGGGCCGGAGCGAGGTTCTTCCAGTTCCTGTTCGTGATCGCGGTCCTTCAGCTCGCGCTCGCGCACGTGCGCCTGTTCACGAAGGCATCCCGTCGGTATGTCACGACGTTCACCCGGGTCATCGTCATGGTCACGTTCGCGATGCTCGCGGGCCTGGTCGCTCTGCTGGTGTTCCACCTGACCTTCCCCGATCAGTTCCGGTACGACGATCTGTACTGGCGCATCGTGGTCGCGCTCGCGATCCTCACCGCGGTCGGCACGACGCTGATCCCGCTGCTGAACGCCCTGTTCGCACCCCGAGCACCTCGGCCCGCGCAGCCGGCCGCCATCGCCCCGCAGCAGATGTGGCCGACGTACGCCGACGGTCGCACGCCGCTGCCCGCGCTGCCCGACGGCAGCCCGGACCTCAACGCGTACTACACCGGTCGCCCGACATACGCGCCGCAGCAGACCTCGAGCTTCCCGACCCTCGAGGCCCCGCCTCACGCGTACGGGCACGGAGCGCCGGCGGGCGCGCCGGTTGCGCCCCGGGTCGAGTCGAGGCGGGATGCCGATGCGCCGTTCGCCCGGGTTTCCGAGCGTCACGGTGGCGGGTCGGCCGCCGGCGCCACCGTGGCTCCTCCTCCTGCGCCGCCCGCTCCTCCTGCGCCGCCCGTTCCGCCGGCCGCGAACGCGCCGTCCGCGCCGAACGCGCCGTCTGCGCCGAACGCGCCGTCCGCGCCGTATGGTGACGGTCTGTCCGCGCCGGCGGGCGGTGGCGGCGCCGGTGCGCCCACCGCGGCACCGGTTCTGCCGGTTCCGCCTGCGCCCGGCGTCAGCGCCGACGTCCCGCCTGTTCCGCCTGCGCCCGGCGTCAGCGCCGACGTTCCGCCGGTTCCGCCTGCGCCGCCGGCGCCCGGCGAGGGCGTCGGCCTTCCTCCGGTTCCCCCGGTTCCGCCAACACCTCCGGTTCCGCCCGCGGTGGACGCGAGCTCCCCGGCTGCGCAGCCCACCGGTGAGTCGCGCTCAGCCGAGCCGCGCTCAGCCGAGTCGCGCTCAGCCGAGCCGCACGAGAGCGAGGGCCAGCGATGACCGCCGTCGATCTCGGAGCCCTCGCCGCGGAGATCGCGCGCGAAGCCGGCGACCTGGCGAGACGGCGACGCTCCGAGGGTGTCGCGCTCGCCGCGACCAAGTCCACGCTCGCCGACATCGTGACCGAGGCCGACCGCGAGGTCGAGCAGCTGATCCGCGAGCGACTGCAGGTCGAGCTGCCCGATGACGGATTCCTCGGCGAGGAGACCGGAGCCGAGCGCGGTTCCAGTGGACGCACCTGGGTCGTCGACCCGATCGACGGCACCGTCAACTACGCGTACGGGATCCCGGGATACTCGATCAGCATCGCCGTCGTCGAGGGTGAGCCCGACCCCGAGCGCTGGCAGAACCTCGCCGCAGCGGTGTACGCCCCCGCGCTGGGAGAGCTGTTCACCGCCGTTCGCGACGAGGGCGCCTGGCTCGACGGCACGCGCCTGGCGGTGAACACCGAGACCCCGGCCGGAGCACTGCTCGGCACCGGGTTCGGGTACGACCCCGCGACGCACGACGGAGACCTGGTGACGGTCAGGCGCGCGATGACCCTCGCTCGCGACCTGCGACGCATGGGGTCCGCGGCGATCGACCTCGCATATGTCGCAGCCGGGCGCCTCGACGGGTTCTTCGAGCGCGGACTGAAGCCATGGGACTTCGCCGCCGGAGCCCTCCTGGTCGAGGAGGCCGGGGGAGTGGTGACCCGTCTCGATCCCGGCGTCGACCGGCCCATGCTGGTCGCCGGCGGCCCCGACGTCCACCGTCGGCTGTGCGAGCTGATCACCGAACCGCGCGGCTGAGCGATATGTTCGGTCTCATGGCTTTTTCAGTCTGAGCACGTTATCGTTTATCTGATCGTTACTTTCGTTGCCCGAACGACGAGAGTGATCAAGCCCTCATCTGCTTGACCCGAAACACGAGAGATCCGTTTTGCCCCCTGAGCACACCGAGAACGCCGCTGCCCCGACGCGTCGTTCGAATCGACTTCGCACCGCGACCGAGGTCTCCGCGAACTCGACGACTCCGAACGCAGACCAGGTCGTCCCCTCTTCGGCATCCGCTGTCGCCGCCGCTGCAGCCGTGACCGCCGCCGCTGTCTCGGCCGCCGCGAGCAGCCGTCGCGCGCGGCGGATGGCCGCGAGCGGAAGCGCCGAGGGTCAGAGCGTCACCGAGCCTGAGTCCGTCATCGCCGCACCCGCGGCGGTCATCGCCGAGATCGTCGCGTCCGTGGCATCCGCTGCCTCGACCGCGCCGGCGCCCGCCGTGCGCGAGGAGCCGGCCGAGATCGTCGATCCGGCCGCATCCGAGAGCGATAAGGACGCACTCACCGAGGCGACCGGGAGCGATAAGGACGCGTTCACCGCGGCATCGGCGGCCTTCGGCTTCCGGCCCGTGGATGACGCTCCGGCCGACGACCAGTCCGTCGATGAGGTGCCCGTGGCCGACAAGCCCGTGTCTGCGGGTGTCGTCGTCCCGCACGTCGCGCCCCGTCGTGCGCGGGTCTCGCGATTCGTCGCCGCCGGCGCGAGCCTCGGCGTCATGGGCGTCGCCGGCCTTATTGCCGTGTCGATGACGCTGCCCGTCTCGGCCGTCGCCGCCACGCAGGGCGGCGCGTCGGCGTCGCTCGTCGCCGGTGCGACCGCGGCCTCCTCGACGAAGGTCGGCGAGGGCGAGATCCAGGCGTTCGTCGCCCCCGCCGATGTGCAGGACGAGTCACTCACCCGCTCCGACTCGTACTCGTCGGTCTCGCTGGCACAGGTGGCTGCCGAAGAGGGCATCAAGTTCTCGGAGAGCCTGTACACGAACGACCCCGAGGCCGCGATCCAGTGGCCGTTCAAGGTCGGCGTGGCCATGAGCTCGCCCTACGGCCAGCGCTGGGGCCGACTGCACGCCGGCATCGACCTCGTCCCGGGAGAAGGTGCGCCGATTCAGGCCATCGCCGACGGCACGGTGCGCATCGCCACCGAGTCTGGCGGCGCGTACGGCGTGACGATCTACATCGACCACGTCATCGACGGTCAGGTGGTGACGAGCCACTACGCGCACATGCAGCAGGGCTCGATGCAGGTCAAGGCCGGCGACAAGGTCACCGTGGGCCAGGTCATCGGGCGCGTCGGAAACACCGGCCGGTCGTACGGCGCGCACCTGCATTTGGAGATCATCATCAACGGCTCGACGGTCGATCCGCTGCCGTGGATGCAGCGAAACGCCGGGCGTTACGACTACTAGGCCTCGATTTCGCACGAGACACCGTGAGGTGATAATCTCATCTGGTTGCCCGGAAACGGGTGGCACGCCCCGATAGCTCAGTGGCAGAGCACTTCCATGGTAAGGAAGGGGTCGTCAGTTCAATCCTGACTCGGGGCTCGCAGCATTCGCATTTCGATCGGATGCCCTGCGGCAGGGTAGCTCAGTTGGTGAGAGCGCACGACTCATAATCGTGAGGTCGCGGGTTCAAGCCCCGCTCCTGCTACAGATTGAAACCCCCGGTTATCCGGGGGTTTTGTCGTTTGGCCGCCAGGCGGCGGGGACGGGAGCACCAGGTCCGCCAGATAAACTTGAGCGTGTGACTGGCGCGCGTGCCGAGGCGGCATACTCTCGCTCCCTCGCGGCGTTCCGCACGCCGACGCTGGGGCTGCTTCACGGTCGCCAGGCGCCCTTCGTCATCGCCGCGCTGTCGATGCTCTTCTCGCCAGAACGGCCCGCCGTGCCCGTCGCCGACGCGCACGCCGAGGTCGCCGAGGCGCTCGACGAACTGCGTTCAGCGGGCCACGACGACGACGACCGTCGCATCCCGTCCGGCAGCGGGCGGGAGGTCTGCCGCACGTGGGCGAAGCAGGGCTGGCTCGTGCAGCAGATCGACGACGACGTCGAGGTGTACCGGCTCTCCGCGCACGCGGTCGAGGCGCTCGAGATCACCGGCCGCACCGGAGGCGGCCGCACCCGCGTGTCGAATTCGCGGGTGCGCACCCTGCTCGACGCGGTCGAACGGCTGGCGGACGAGGCCGAGGCCGACCCGATCAAGCGCATCGCCCGGCTGACCGCCGAGCGCGACGCCATCGACGCCGAGATCCTGCGGGTGCAGGCCGACGGCACGGTCACCGTCGACGACGAAGAGCTGTACGAAGAGGCCGAGAACATCCTGCATCTGGCGCGCGAGCTGCCCGCCGACTTCACCCGCGTCGCCGAGTCGCTCAAGGCGATGCAGCGCGATGTCGTCGCCCACCTGCGACGCGACGAGCGCCCGACCGGCGAGGTGCTGCGCGAGTACCTGCAGCGCGCGAAGGACGTCATGCAGTCGACCCTCGAAGGGCGCGCCTTCGCCGGAGCGCTGCGGCTGATCGGCGACCCCGAGCGCATCGACGCGCTCGCCGAGCAGCTGCACGACCTGCTCGCGCACCCGTTCGCCCGTCACCTCGACCCGACCCAGCGTGCGGAGTTCGACGCGNNCGCGTCGAATTGGGCGTCGAAGAGGTGCTCGCCGCGCAGCGCCGCGCCTCGCACGTGATCACCGGTCAGGTGAAGACCCACGACCCGCTGCGCGACAGGCAGATCGACGACCTGCTGCGCGACGTCATCTCGGGCCTGCACCGCTGGGCGCAGGCGGCACCGTCGAACGCGACCGTCGATCCGGTGCGCAGCCTGCCTCTCATCGACCTCGGACGACTGCGCCAGACCGTGGGCGATGTGCGCCCGCCCGGGGCTCCTGCCCCGCTGACGGATGCCGACGACGTCGAGTACCTCGAAGCCGACTCGCGCTCGTGGGGCGGGCCGCGGTACGCCGAGCTCGAGACGTACGTGGCGGGTCTCGGCGACGAGTTCGATCTGGCGGAAGCCTTCGCCCACGCCCCCGATGACACGCGCCGTCCGGTGGACCTGGTCGGTCTGCTCGAGATCGCGCACCGCAACGGCATGAACGAGACCGACGGTCTGTCGACCGTCGAGACGCTGCGCCCCGACGGCACTACGAGACGCTTCGCGTTCGTCTCGGTGACCGCTCGCGCCGCCGAGGAGGACGATGATGACTGACGAGATTGCTGCTTCGGGCCCGGCCGCGGGCCCGGCATCCGGTTCAGAGAGGGGAAACGCCGGTGCGGATGCCACGGAACAGGCGTTCGGCATCCCGGAACAGGCCGACGACCGCGCGGGCGACCAGACCGAGGCGCCCTTCATCGTCCCGGTCGCGATGGAGGACGACCCCGACGAGCTGTTCCCCGGTGACCGCGGCACTCTCGACCCTGAGGTGCGGCGCGTGCTCGTGCACGTGCTGCAGCGGCGGTTCCTCAGCGCCGACAACCGCGCCGAGTGGGCTCTGCTGCTCGAGCATCAGCAGCTGATCGAGTCGCGGATGCACGACATGTACCTGCGCCTGGTCGTCGATCTGGGCCGTGGCCTGGCGTACAAGCAGCAGGTGCGCTCGGACGAGTTCGAGGTGCCGATCCTGCTGAAGGACGCCCCCTACAACCGCACCGAGACGCTCGTGCTGGTGCACCTGCGCACGGTCTTCCAGCGCGAATCGGCGGCGGGGGAGCCGGCGCCGCGCATCGACATCGAAGACATCGAGCAGACCGTGCTCAGCTATCTGACGGATGCCGACGGCAGCACCGCCCGTCAGCAGAAGGCGATCCGCGCCGCGCTCGACCGGCTCGATCGCGAGGGCGTCATCGACGAGGAGACCCTCGGTCGCTACCGGATCAGCCCCCTCGTCGAGGTCGTGCTGAGCGCAGAGAAGCTCGCCGAGCTGCGCGCGTGGCTGCGTGAGCAGGCGGCGCAGCAGGCATCCCGAGCCGCAACCGCCGAGAAGCAGACCGCCCCCGACCAGACCGCCCAGACGCCCACCGCCCAGAAGGAGGCAGCGCTGTGACGATGCTCGACACGCTCTTCGGGCTGATCCCCGCAGACTCCCGGGGTCAGCAGTGGGTCGCCGAGGACCTGCAGCTGATCAACTGGGGCGGGTATGACGGCGGCCCGCACCGGGTGCGCTTCTCGCCGAACGCGACCATGCTGTGTGGCGGGTCGGGGTCGGGCAAGTCGACGCTCATGGACGCGTACATCGCGCTGATGATGCCGCACACGACGCCCTTCAACGGCGCCTCCAACGGCGGGATCACCGGGCGTCCTCGAGGCGACGAGCAGCGCAACATCCTCTCGTACGGCCGCGGCAAGATCGACGAGTCGCGCACCGACGAGGGCACCAGGCTGCGTGTGCTGCGCGGCGACGGCGAAGACACCTGGACAGCCATCGCGATGACGTGGCTCGACCACGACGGCTCGCGGTTCACCGCGCTGCGCGCCTGGTACATCCCTGCCGGCGCCCGCATCCTGGAAGACACCGTGCGGGTGCGTGCGACGACCGACGCATTCTTCGACCTCGCGCGCCTCGAAGAGGCGGCGTCGCAGCGGCTCGGAGACCCGGCGCTGCGGGCACTCGGCCTCGATACGCTGGCCACCGACCGCGAGTTCTCCGCCCGCCTGCATGCCGTGCTGGGTATCGGTGCGGCCGGCTCCGGTGCGAAGGCGATGAGCCTGCTCGCGCGCATCCAGGCCGGGCAGCAGATCACGACGGTCGACGACCTGTACAAGCGGCTGGTGCTCGAAGAGCCCGAGACGATGGCGACGGCGGATGCCGTGGTCGCGCACTTCGACGAGCTCGAGAGCACTCGGGCGAGCATGATCACCGCGCGCCAGCAGGTGAACGCGCTGGAGCCGATCCCGGGCATCCGGGAGAGGATCACGGCGGCAGCGGAGCAGGTGCGTCTGATCGACGAGGTGGGTGACTTCGCCTCGCCTGACTCGCGCGCGTCGCTGTGGCGGGCCGAGCGCCGTCTCGATCTGCTGCGCGAGGTCGAGGACGAGCTGCGCGAGCGCACCCACGCGCTCGATCTGACCCTGCGTGAGAAGAAGGCGCTCGTCGACGCCGCCGAAGCCGAGCGCGACGGCCTGCTCGACCTGCTGCGCCAGTCGGGCGGCGACCGGCTCGAGACGGCGCAGCGTGAGCTGCGGGCGGTCGAGCGGCGCCTTGCCGAGGTGCAGCGTGAGCGCGACCGCTTCGACACCGTGCTTGCCGAGCTGGGACTGTCCGCGGCCACGGCCGAGGAGTTCGCCGAGGTGCAGGTGACCGCCCGCGCCGCGCAGTCGGAGGCATCCACCCGCCGCCAGGCCAGGGCGACGTTCGCCGAGGCCGAGTCCGCCAGGCAGGCGCTCGCGAAGCGCCGCCGCGCGCTCGCCGAAGAGCGCGCTGAGGCGGATCGGCTGCGCGGCAGCATCCCTCCCGCTCTCGACCGGGCGCGCATGCTGCTGGCCGAGGCCGCGGGTCTCGACGTCGGCGACCTGCCGTTCGTCGGCGAGCTGATCGAGGTGCGCACGGAGTTCGAGCCATGGCGTGAGGCGTTCAACCTCGCCCTGGGCGGGTTCGCCACGACGCTGCTGCTCGACGATGCGCACATCGACCGGTTCCGGGCGGCGATCGACGAGGTGCGTCTGCCGATCCGCCTGCGCTACGAGGGCGTGCAGACCGGGCTGGCCGAGTCGCCGAACGCCGACGCGCGGACCCTCCCGGGGCGCCTCGACCACCGTCCGACGCCG
>NZ_MJIR01000066.1:0-32895 GCF_001878835.1 Microbacterium sp. AR7-10
GCGGTGGGGCCGGCAAGCACCAGCAGGCGGCTGCGGGCAGGGCGCGGGTGGTGCGGCGGGAAGCGCTCGTCGAGCCAGTCCCCCAGCGCGCCGCGCTGGCGGACGCCGAGTCCGCCCAGCCGCTTGACGGGCGCGATGTGCAGCTCGGCGAGCACCCGGTCGCGCTTGCCGGCGCCGATCGCGGGCAAAGCCATCAGGAAGTCGGTGACCCGCATGGTGGCGGCGTCGGAGTCGGCATCCTCGCTCGCCTGGCGCAGCACGCTCTGCGGTGCCACGACCCGCGTGCTGAGGTCGCGTTTGAGTGCGGCGCGCGCACGGCGGCGCTCGAGCGCACGCCGGGAGGCGGCGACGCGGTCGACGTCCGGGACGGCGGGTCGTTCAGCCACGAAGGACCTCCTGATATCGCTGATTGCGGATGCTGATCGTCTCGGCGATGCCCGCCGCACCCATGCTCAGGATGCTGCGGCTCTCGCTCGCGAGCACGTTCGCCGCGACCGGACCGAATCGCGCGGTGAGGTCGGCCTCGGTCGCGCCCTGCGCCCCGAAGCCGGGCGCCAGGATCGGCGTGCCGGCGAGGATCTCGTCGCCGATGCCGACCTCCGCGCGGTCCACCGTCGCGCCGATCACGACGCCGACCGGGCCGAGCGCGCCCTCGAAGGCCGCAGAGCGGTTGACCCAGGTGACATCGCGGGTGACGCGCGCGGCGACGGTCTGCTCGTCGCCACCGGCCACATCGACCGTGCGGGCGGTCTGCAGCGCGGCCGCCTCGGGGTTGCTCGTCGCCGCGAGCACGAACACGCCCTTGTCTGCCCTGACGGCGGTGGTGAGCGTCTCACGCAGCGACTCCGGTCCGAGGTACGGGCTGATCGTGACCGCGTCGGCCTCGAGCGGCGAGCCCGCCTCCAGCCACGCCGCCGCGTAGCCGGCCATCGTCGAGCCGATGTCGCCGCGCTTGGCGTCGGCGAGCACGATCAGCCCGGCATCCCGCGCGGCCGCCATGATGTCCTCCAGAGCGGCGTAGCCTCGCGACCCGAAGCGCTCGAAGAACGCGACCTGGGGCTTGACGACGGCCGCTCGGCCCGCCGCGGCATCCACCACGGCGAGTCCGAACGAGCGCAGTCCGTCGGCGTCCTGCGCCAGGCCCCACTGGTCGAGCAGGGCAGCGTGCGGATCGATGCCGACGCACAGCGGACCGAAGCGGTCCATCGCCGCCCGCAGGCGCGCTCCGAACGATTCGGTCATAGAGCGGCCTCGCGGTCGGCTGCGTACTCCTGCAGGCTGCGCACCCGGAAGCCCTCCTGGGTGGCGTCCATGCCGGTCACCGCAGCACCGAGCACGGCCATCGTGGTGAACAGCGCCTTGTCGGCGGCGACGGCCGCGGCGCGGATCTCGTACCCGTCAGCACGCGCGGCGCCGCCCGACGGGGTGTTCACGACGATGTCGATCTCCCCGTCGTTGATCAGATCGACGATGTTGCGCTCGCCGTTCTCCTGCGTCTCGCTGTACTTGGCCACGACCCGAGCCTCGATGCCGTTGCGGCTGAGGATCTCCGCCGTTCCCTCTGTCGCGACGAGCGTGAATCCGAGCTGCTGCAGGCGGTGCGCCGGGAGGATGACCTCGCGCTTGTCGGCGTCGGCGACCGAGATGAACACGGTGCCCGAGGTCGGCATTCCGCCGTATGCGGCGGACTGGCTCTTCGCGAACGCGGTCGGGAAGTCGCGGTCGATGCCCATGACCTCACCCGTCGAGCGCATCTCGGGACCGAGCACCGAGTCGACGACCTTGCCGTCGTGGGTGCGGAACCGCTTGAACGGAAGCACCGCCTCCTTCACGGCGACCGGTGCGCCCAGCGGCACCCGTGAGCCGTCCTGCGCGGGCAGCATGCCCTCGCCGATCAGCTCGGCGATGGTCGCTCCGGCCATGATGCGGCTCGCGGCCTTCGCCATCGGGATGCCCAGCGCCTTCGACACGAACGGCACGGTGCGGCTGGCACGCGGATTGGCCTCGATCACGTAGAGCACGCCGGCGCTGATCGCGAACTGCACGTTCAGCAGGCCGCGCACGCCCACGCCCTGCGCGATGGCCAGGGTCGCCGTGCGCACACGGTCGATGTCGGTGCGGCCCAGCGACACCGGCGGCAGGGTGCAGCTCGAGTCGCCGGAGTGGATGCCGGCCTCCTCGAGGTGCTCCATCACGCCGCCGATGTACAGGTCGGTCCCGTCGTACAGCGCGTCGACGTCGAGCTCGATCGCGTCGTCGAGGAAGCGGTCCACGAGCAGCGGCTTGCCCTCTTCGATGATCACCTCGCCCGCGGTGCGCACGAAGTAGTCGCGCAGCGACGGGGTGTCGTAGACGATCTCCATGCCGCGCCCGCCCAGCACGAAGCTCGGACGCACGAGCACGGGGTAGCCGATGTCCTCGGCGATCCGGACGGCGCCGTCGACGTCGATCGCCGTGCCGTTGCGGGGCGCGACGAGACCGGCGTCGTCGAGCAGGCGGGCGAACAGCTCGCGCTCCTCGGCCAGGTCGATCGCGGCGGGGCTGGTGCCGAGCACGGTGTAGCCGGCCGCCTCGACGCCCTTAGCGAGTCCCAGGGGCGTCTGCCCGCCGAGCTGGCAGACCACGCCGAGGATGGTGCCGCTGGCGGCTTCCGCGTCGAGCACCTCGAGCACGTCCTCCAGGGTCAGTGGCTCGAAGTAGAGGCGGTCGGAGGTGTCGTAGTCGGTCGAGACCGTCTCCGGGTTGCAGTTGACCATGACCGTCTCGTACCCGGCATCCGACAGCGCGAACGATGCGTGCACGCACGAGTAGTCGAACTCGACGCCCTGGCCGATGCGGTTGGGACCCGAGCCGATGATGACGATCTTGGTGCGCTCGCTCGGCGCGACCTCGGTCTCGAAATCGTAGCTCGAGTAGTGGTACGGGGTGAGCGCCGGGAACTCGCCGGCGCACGTGTCGACGGTCTTGAAGACCGGGCGCACGTCGAGTCGGTGACGGATGCCGCGCACCTCGGCCTCGTCGAGGTCGCGCAGCTGCGCGATCTGGGCGTCGCTGAAGCCGTGCTCCTTGGCCAGGCGCAGGGTGGCGCGGTCGAGCTCCGCAGCACCGGCGACGGTGTCGGCGGCCTCGTTGATCAGCACGATCTGGTCGAGGAACCACGGGTCCATCGCCGTCGCGTCGAAGGCCTGCTCGATCGTCGCGCCCTTGCGCAGCGCCTGCTGCAGGACGACGATGCGTCCGTCGGTCGGGGTCTTCGCGATCTCGAGCAGCTCGTCGACCGTCCGGCTCTCGGTCCCCCAGTGGAAGCTGGAGCCGCGCTTCTCGAGCGAGCGCAGCGCCTTCTGCAGCGCGGTCGTGTAGTTGCGGCCGATGGCCATCGCCTCGCCGACCGACTTCATGGTGGTGGTCAGGGTGGCGTCGGCGGCGGGGAACTTCTCGAAGGCGAACCGGGGAACCTTCACCACGACGTAGTCGAGGGTCGGCTCGAAGCTCGCCGGCGTGACCCCGGTGATGTCGTTCGGGATCTCGTCGAGGCGGTAGCCGAGCGCCAGCTTGGCGGCGAGCTTCGCGATCGGGAATCCGGTCGCCTTCGACGCCAGGGCCGACGAGCGCGAGACGCGCGGGTTCATCTCGATGACGATGATGCGTCCGTTGGTCGGGTCGACGGCGAACTGGATGTTGCAGCCGCCGGTGTCGACACCGACCGAGCGGATGATGTCGATCGAGATGTCGCGCATCTTCTGGTACTCGCGGTCGGTGAGGGTGAGCGCGGGGGCGACGGTGATCGAGTCGCCGGTGTGCACACCGACCGGGTCGACGTTCTCGATCGAGCAGACGACCACCGTGTTGTCGGCGGTGTCGCGCATGAGCTCGAGCTCGTACTCCTTCCACCCGAGGATCGACTCCTCGAGCAGCACCTCGTTGGTCGGCGAGTCGTGCAGTCCCGCGCCGCCGATGCGGCGGAGGTCGGTCTCGTCGTAGGCGAAGCCCGAGCCCAGGCCGCCCATCGTGAACGACGGGCGCACCACGAGCGGATAGCCGAGCTCTGCGGCACCTGCGATCAGCTCGTCCATCGTGTGGCAGATGACCGACTTCGCCACGTCGGCGCCCGCCTCGATGACGAGCTCCTTGAACACCTGGCGGTCCTCACCGCGACGGATCGCGTCGACCTTGGCGCCGATCAGCTCCACGTCGTACTTCTCGAGGATGCCCCGCTCGTGCAGCGCCATGGCCGCGTTGAGCGCGGTCTGGCCGCCGAGGGTCGGCAGGATGGCATCCGGCTTCTCCTTGGCGATGATGGTCTCGATGACCTCGGGAGTGATCGGCTCGATGTAGGTCGCATCGGCGAAGTCCGGGTCGGTCATGATCGTCGCCGGGTTGGAGTTGACCAGGATGACGCGCACGCCCTCCTCGCGCAGCACGCGGCACGCCTGGGTTCCCGAGTAGTCGAACTCGCAGGCCTGACCGATCACGATCGGACCCGAGCCGATGACCAGGACGGAGTTGATGTCTTCACGCTTCGGCATCAGTTGGCGCCCTTCTTGTTCGCGATGACGAGTTCGCGGAATCTGCTGAACAGGTAGTGGGCGTCGTGCGGACCCGCCGCCGCCTCCGGGTGGTACTGCACCGAGAAGGCCGGGATGTCGAGCGCACGAAGACCCTCGACCACCTGGTCGTTGAGCCCCACGTGGCTCACCTCCACCCTCCCGTAGCCCTGCGGGCTGTCGAACTCGCCCTCGAGCGGTGCCGCGACGGCGAAGCCGTGGTTGTGCGCCGTGATCTCGACACGGCCGGTGGCCTTGTCGATGACCGGCTGGTTGATGCCGCGGTGACCGAAGGTCAGCTTGTAGGTGTCGAGCCCCAGCGCCCGCCCGAACAGCTGGTTGCCGAAGCAGATGCCGAAGTACGGGATGCGCGCGTCGAGCACCTGCCGCAGCACGGCGACCTGCTCGTCCGAGGCGGAGGGGTCGCCGGGGCCGTTCGAGTAGAACACGGCGTCGGGCGAGGTCGACGAGATGTCCTCGAAGCTCGCGGACTGCGGCAGCACGTGCACGTCGAAGCCGAGGGCGGCCAGGTTGTCGACGGTGGACTGCTTGATCCCCAGGTCGATCACGGCGACGTTCCCGATGCGCTCGGTGGTGGCGGTGATGACGACCGGCTCGGAGACCGAGACCGTGGCCGACAGGTTCTGTCCGGCCATTTCCGGCGCAGCCGTGACCTGTCGCAGCTGCTCCTCGGCGTCCGAGGTCGCCGCGTCGCCCGAGAAGATCCCGCCGCGCATGGATCCCGTGTCGCGGATGCGACGCGTGAGGGCGCGGGTGTCGATTCCGCTGATCCCGACGATGCCCTCGCGCACGAGGGCGTCATCGAGCGTCTCCTCCGAACGCCAGTTCGACACCCGGCGTGCGGGGTCGCGCACGATGTAGCCGGCGACCCAGATGCGCGACGACTCCTGGTCCTCGCGGTTCATGCCGGTGTTGCCGATGTGCGGCGCGGTCTGCAGCACGATCTGGCCGGCGTACGACGGGTCGGTCAGCGTCTCCTGGTAGCCAGACATGCCGGTGGCGAACACCACCTCGCCGAGCGTCGTGCCTCGGGCGCCGTATGCGCGACCTTCGAAGCGGGTGCCGTCCTCGAGCACGAGCACGGCCGGCTCGGCGGGATTGACAGTGTGCGATGTCACGGGTTCTCTCCGTTCTCCGCGCCGGCGCAGAGGCGCTCGAGCTGCGGCAGGATCTCTGAGGGCCCACTCGAGGTGGGTCGGATGAAGGAATCGACGCGGACGTCATCGGTCGCCCGCCACACGAGGCGGATGAGACCGTCGCGCTCCACGACGCGGTCGATGGCGACGGTCGCCCGGTCTGCGGCGACCAGCCGCGCGGACGACAGGAACACGGTCGGCGCACCGTCGAGGCTGAATGCGACGCCCCGGTCGGTGAGCACGAGCTCGCCCCGAGCGCGGTAGGTCAGCGGTCTCACGGCGAGCCGCTCGAGAGGCTGATCGTGCGCGGTGGTGGCGACGTACAGGATCTCGTGTCTGCCGGTCACGTCGGCATGCTCGGGCACGCCGAGCGGGGCGGTCAGACCGGAGTCCCGCCGCAGGCGCCGGCGCCAGCCGATGAACATCGAGAGCAGGATCAGCGCGGCGACGAGGGCGATGATCAGCGCGGCGAGTTCGCGCGTCACCTCGACTCGCTCCGCTCGCTCAGCACATCGCACTTCGACTCACTGCGCGCGTTCAGCTCCTCGACGAGGGCTCCCCCGTCGACCGTCACGACACCGCCGTGGATGGTCCACTGCACGCGGCCGGGCAGCTCGCGTCCGAGGTAGGGCGAGTTGTGACTGCGCCCGTGCAGATCGGACTCGGTGAACACCCCGGGCACGCTCGGGTCGTACAGGGTGACGTGCGCGGGGCGTCCGACCTCGAGCGCGCCGAAGCCGTCGAGGCGTCCGATGCGGGCGGGGGCGGCGCTCATGACCCGGGCGACGTCGGCCCAGTCGAGCTGGCCGGTGGCGACCATCGACTGATGCACGACGCGCAGCGCGCTCTCGAGTCCGACCATGCCGTTCGCGGCGGCCTGCCACTCGCACGCCTTGTTCTCGGCCGGGTGCGGGGCGTGGTCGGTCGCCACGATGTCGATCGTGCCGTCGGCCAGACCCTCGCGCACGGCCATCACGTCCTCGATGGTGCGCAGCGGCGGGTTGACCTTGTACCGGGCGTCGTAGTCGCGCACGAGTTCGTCGGTCAGCAGCAGGTGGTGGGGGGTGACCTCGGCGGTGACCTGGATGCCGCGCTTCTTGGCCCAGCGGATGATGTCGACCGATCCGGCTGTGGAGAGGTGGCAGACGTGCAGGCGGGAGCCGACGTGCTCCGCGAGCAGCACGTCGCGGGCGATGATCGACTCCTCGGCGACGGCCGGCCAGCCGGTGAGCCCGAGCTCGGCCGACACGACGCCCTCGTTCATCTGCGCGCCCTCGGTCAGACGGGGGTCCTGGGCGTGCTGTGCGATGACGCCGTCGAACGACTTCACGTACTCCAGGGCGCGCCGCATGATCAGCGGATCCCAGACGCAGGAGCCGTCGTCGCTGAAGACGCGCACCCTGGCGCGGGACCCGGCCATGGCGCCGAGCTCGGCGAGTCGCTCGCCCTTCTGCCCGACGGTGACGGCGCCGATCGGCTGCACCGTCGCGTATCCGGCTGCCTCGCCGAGCGCGAGCTCCTGCTCGACGACACCGGCGGTATCGGCGACGGGCTGCGTGTTCGGCATGGCGAACACGGCGGTGAAACCGCCGGCCGCCGCGGCGCGCGTGCCCGTCAGGACGGTCTCGGACGTCTCGAAGCCGGGCTCGCGCAGGTGGGTGTGCAGGTCGACGAGGCCGGGCAGCGCGACCAGGCCCGCAGCGTCGATGACGCGCGCTCCCGAGCGGGTGAGCCCGGTGCCGATCTCGGCGATGACGCCGTTCTCGATCACGATGTCGGCGCTGTCGCGCCCCAGCAGCTGGACGCCTGCGATGACGAGGGTCTGGCTCACTTCACTTCCCCTCTTCGTCGTGGCGCTCGCCTGCAAGCAGCAGATAGAGCACCGCCATGCGTACCGAGACCCCGTTGGTGACCTGCTCCAGCACGGTGGAACGGGGGGAGTCTGCGGCTTCGGATGAGATCTCGAGCCCGCGGTTCATCGGTCCCGGGTGCATCACAATGCTATCGTCCGGCAGGGTCGCCGCGCGCACCGCATCCAGACCCCACAGCCGGGAATACTCCCGTTCAGTGGGGAAATACGCGGCGTGCATCCGCTCGGCCTGGATGCGCAGCATCATGACGGCGTCCGGCCCGGCGGCGAGGGCGGCGTCGAGGTCGTAGAGCACGCGCACCGGCCACTGCGTCACGTTCTGCGGCACGAGTGTCGGCGGGGTGACCAGCGTGACGTCCGCCCCGAGCGTCGACAGCAGCCACACGTTCGAGCGCGCGACGCGCGAGTGCAGCACGTCGCCGACGATCACGACGCGCAGCCCAGCGAGGTCACGGCCGCGGCTGTCGCTGCCGTAGCGGCGCTTGCGGATCGTGAAGGCGTCGAGCAGCGCCTGGGTGGGATGCTCGTGCGTGCCGTCGCCGGCGTTCACGACGCCGGCGGAGATCCAGCCGCTCGTCGCGAGTGTGCGGGGTGCTCCGGATGCCGAGTGGCGTACCACCACGGCATCCGCCCCCATCGCCTGCAGGGTCTGGGCGGTGTCCTTCAGGCTCTCGCCCTTCGAGACGCTGGAGCCCTTCGCGGCGAAGTTGATCACGTCGGCGGAGAGCCGCTTCGCCGCAGCCTCGAACGAGATGCGGGTGCGCGTGGAGTCCTCGAAGAAGAGGTTGACGACGGTCTTGCCGAGCAGCGTCGGAAGCTTCTTGACCTCGCGCGACTGGGTGTCGGCCATGTCCTCGGCGACGTCGAGGATGCGCAGAGCCTGCTCGCGATCGAGGGTGCGGGTGTCGAGCAGATGCCTCATGATTCGATCGTCACCTCGTCGGCACCGTCCAGTTCGCGCAGGCGCAGGTTCACCCGCTCCGCGCGGGAGGACGGGATGTTCTTGCCCACGAAGTCGGGGCGGATCGGCAGCTCGCGATGGCCGCGATCGATGAGGATCGCCAGGCGCACCGCCGACGGGCGGCCGATGGACTGCAGGGCGTCGAGCGCCGCGCGGATGGTGCGGCCCGAGAACAGCACGTCGTCGACGAGCACGACGGTCTTCTGATCGATGCCCCCGGCGGGGATCTCGGTGCGCTTCGGCGCGCGCGTCGGGTGCTTCGACAGGTCATCGCGGAACAGCGTGATGTCGAGGGATCCGACCGGGATCTCGGTGTCGGCGATGCCGGAGATGACCGAGCCGAGCCGCTCGGCCAGCGTCACTCCCCTGGTCGGGATGCCGAGGAGCACGAGCCCGTCGGCGCCTCGGTTGGATTCGAGGATCTCGTGGGCGATGCGCGTCAGGGCGCGCGCTATATCGGCTTCGTGCAGCACAGTGCGTGCAGACAACGGCCACTTCCCTTCTCCGCCTCACAGGACGGTGTTAAAGGTTCGGTGATGGTGAAAGTCTAGCTGAGACCGGGCGGCCCCCGACGCTGCGTGACGTCAGCGCTGTGCTGCAGCGGGCTGGGGCTCTTCCTCGGCGTGGGAGCCGGTCTTGATGACCCGCGAAGCGCGGATGGGGTGCCCCGTCGTCGTCAGGCACTTGCCGGTCTCGAGGTCCCACTTCCAGTCGTGCATCGAGCAGGTCAGTACGCCGTCCTCGATCTTGCCGGTGCGGGTGAGGTCGGCGCGCAGGTGCGGGCAGCGGCGCTGGACCACCCAGTCGTCGATCTCGGCATCCTCGGTCTGGTCGGTCTGCTCCTGATACCAGTTCTCGACGTACTCGATCCGGTCGACCGACAGGCACTTGAGGAAGGTGGTGAGGAACTCGTTGAACTTGCCGCTGCGCCCGACCGAGAACTGCATCGAGAGGAAGATGGAGTTCGACCAGTCGATCTCGTGGTCGCGGATGTTCGTCGAGACGAGGTCGGCGGGAATCGTGTACCAGTAGATGCACTCCTCGCCCGCGTACTCGCGGACCTTCGCCTTGGGGAAGTCGACGACCATGTCCAGCTCGCCGATCTTGAAGCGCACGTTGCCGCCGACGCCGAGGCGGATGGTGCGCGACTTCTTCAGCAGCGGCTCCCACCACTCCTTGATCGCCGCGAGCATCTCCGCCGGGGGGATGACCTCCGCGCGGGTGGCCTCTTCGTCGATGATCTCCTGCTGGCGCGATGCGCGCTGCTCTTCGAGGTAGTCCCACTTCTCGTCGAAGATGTGGGCGATCTCGTCTTCCGAGTACAGGCTCTGCGAGACGTTCATCTCGCCGTGGTTCATCTCCACCACGGTGCCGGGGATGAAGAGGTGACCGTCGTACTTCGGCGCGAGCTGCTTCATGTGCGCCAGGAACTCCTTCTGATCCGTGAAGATCGAGTCGTCGTCCTGACCCTTGCCGTTGAACCGGAAGAGCTCGTCGCGCAGGAACATCGGCGGTCCCGCCATCGGGAACACGTGGGGGGCGTCGACCTTCTCGATGTAGTACATGGCGCGCTTGTTCTGCGCCTCGCGCTTGAGCGCGGCGAACTTCTGCTTGGCGTCCTGGGGCAGGTCGTAGACCATGGGCCACCAGATCGCGCCGGACACCTGGGTGAAGTAGGCCTCGGGCTTGCCGAACGACAGCAGCGCCTCCAGGTCGAGCGGGTGCGAGTCGTTCTGGTTGAGGATCGACGCCGTCCCGTCGTCGACGCTCAGCGACGAGTCGCCGATCGGGCCGTCGCTGGGGGCGCGCAGCGGCGTGATCATGATCTTCAGATCGCCGCGCTCGATCACCTGGCCCGCGGGAGCGTAGGTGATGTTGTCGTAGCCGAGCTTGCGGATGTCGACCTCGAGGTCATCGGTGACGTACTCGGGCAGCAGGACTTCGATGTCCTTCGAGATGTACCTCTCGAGCAGGTTCGGGTCGAAGTGGTCGCGGTGACGATGCGAGATGTACAGGAAGTCAGCCTCGCGGCCCAGGCGCTCCCAGTCCAGCCCGCGGTTGTCGGGGAACGGGAACCAGGAGCCGTAGAAGGAGGGTCCGAGAACGGGGTCGCAGATGATGTTCCCACCGACCGTCTCGATGAACATCCCGGCGTGGCCGAGTCCCGTGATCCGCATGTCTCTCCTCAGGGTTGGACGACGTCGATTGTATCGAGCGCTCGCTGGGCGAGGCCGGTGACCGGCCGTGGTTATCGGGATGCCCGCGGTGCGCCGCTCACGATTCGAGCAGACCGCGGATGTCGTCGGCGGTGAGCGCCTGCGAGAACAGGGCCTCATCGTCCATCACCGCGGTGAACAGTCGCGCCTTGCGCTGCTGCAGGGCGAGGACCTTCTCCTCGATGGTGCCCGCGGCGATCAGTCGGTACACGATCACCGGCTGCGTCTGTCCGATCCGGTGGGTGCGATCGATGGCCTGTGCCTCGGCCGCAGGATTCCACCACGGGTCGAGGAGCAGGACGTAATCGGCCTCGGTGAGGGTGAGCCCGAAGCCGCCGGCCTTGAGACTGATCAGGAACACCGGGGCATCACCCGAGCGGAACCCGTCGATGACGTCTTCTCGCTGTCGAGTCGAGCCGTCGAGGTAGTCGTAGGCGATGCCGGCGGCGCGCAGCCGCTCGGCGGCCATCTCGAGGTACGACGTGAACTGGCTGAACACCAGTGCGCGGTGTCCTTCCGCACGCAGCTCCTGCACGTGCTCGAGCAGGACGTCCAGCTTCGCGGACGAGGCATCGGCATCCGGATCGATCAGCCGCGGCGACAGCGCGAGCATCCTCAGCATGGTGAGCGAACGGAACACGATGAAGCGGTTGCGGTCGAGATCGGCGAGCAGGCCGAGCACCTTCTGGCGCTCTCGCTGCAGGACGGTGTCGTAGACGGCGCGGTGTGCGGGGCTCAGGTCGACGAACAGCTCCTGCACCTGCTTCTGGGGAAGGTCGCCCGCGACGAGATCCTTCGTGCGCCGCAGCATGAGCGGGCGGATGCGGTGGCGCAGCCGCTCGAGACGCCGCTGCCGGTACGGGGCCCCCTCCTCGTTCTCGGGCACCTTGCCCTGTTCGATCGGCTGCACGTACTCCTCGCGGAAGCGGCGCTTCGACGGGAAGAGCCCGGGCGCGGTGAGGGAGAACAGCGCCCACAGATCGGTCAGGCTGTTCTCGAGCGGCGTGCCGGTGACGGCGATGGTGACGACCGATCTCAGCTGCGCGATGGCCTGGTGCACCTTCGTGGCGGGGTTCTTGGCGAACTGGGCCTCATCGATGATCACGCCGGCCCAGTCGATGCCCTGATACTCCTCGGCATCCAGCCGCAGCAGCGTGTAGGAGGTGACGATGATGTCGGCTTCGGCTGCCATCGCGCCGATCTCGTCGGCACGCCGAGACCCGGTGCCCTCCACGAGGCGCACCCTGAGGTCGGGGGCGAACCGGCGGGCCTCGCTGCGCCAGGTGCCGAGCACCGAGGTGGGGGCGATGACGAGGAAGGGACGCCCCTCCCCCTCTTCCACCGCGTGCGCGACGAGCGAGAGCAGCTGCAGGGTCTTCCCCAGGCCCATGTCGTCGGCGAGGATGCCGCCGAGCCGGTGCCGCCAGAGGAAGGCGAGCCAATCGAGACCCTGCTGCTGGTAGGGGCGCAGCTGCGCGTGCAGGCCCGCGGGCGGCGCGGTGCGGGGCACGTGCCGGATTCCGCGCAGGCCCTCGGCGGTGGTTCGCCAGCCCACCGCCTGCTCGGACTCGTCGGCGAGGTCTTCGAAGTCCTCCCAGAGCGCGGTCTGATATCTGCTGATGCGCGGGCCCGTCTCCCACTCGGTGAGCGCACCCGCCTCGTCGATGAGCTCGCGCAGCTGCTGCAGCGCGGGGTGCGCGAGCGAGAAGTAGGTGCCGTCGACGAGCATGAGCTTGGTGCGCCGCATGCTCAGGGCCGTGAACAGCGGGGTGAACGGAATCGAGTGTCCGTCGATCTTCACGAGCACCCCGAGGTCGAACCAGTCGGGATCGGTCGATTCGACGGTCGAGACCGAGATCTCGGGAGTGCCGGTGAGTTCTCGGTAGCGGGTTCGACGCCCGGTGACGACGACCTTCACGTCCGACGCCTCGAACGCCGGCAGAACGTGCGCGGCCCACTCCGCGGCGGCGAGATGTTCGAGGTCGGCACGCTCGCGGAACGCGTCTCGGGTCGCTCCGGCCCAGATCGTCTCCATGTCACGAGCGCGGGCTCGCTCGGCATCCGGATCGCGGAAGCTCTCCGAGCCGCCGGTGAAGGCGACCGTGCCGTGACCGGCGTACTCCCACTCGAACCGGTATGCGATGCGATGGCCGCTGCGGAACGCCACCCGCAGCACCGGATCCGGCTCGGCGAGGGCGGGCAGCGCGAGGTGATCCGGTGCCGTCACGGCCGTCTGCCTGGCGAGGGCGGGGTAGGCGTCGGCGAGAAACCCTTCCCGGTCGTGCGGCGGCACGTCGATCGGCGTCGAGGCGTTGATGGCGTTCAGCACGGCGGGCGCGAGCCCGACGCGCGCGATGGTCACCTCGACGCCGGATCCCACGAGTTCCCACCGGTACAGTCCGATGCGTCCGATCGGCCGCAGCTGCGCCGCCGGAGCCGGGTGCGCGTCGATGACCGCATCGACGCTGACCGAGAGCGCACCGCCCGCGGCCGGGTCGATGCGCAGACCGATCGCCGCGTCTTCGGCGAGTCGGACGGCGGTGTGCTTCTGCGTGGGAATGATCGGGATGCCGAGCCCGGCCAGAGCGTCGATGTGCTGCCACAGCAGCGGGGTCTCCACCCTGTCGAGCGCGATCCAATCCCCCGCGGTGCCCGAGAGCAGCGAGTCGCGCGCGATGTTGAGGAAGTCGGTGAACCAGCGCGCCTGCTCGGCATCGAAGCGCCCCGATGAGCGACGTACCGAGTCCCAGGAGGCATCGCCGTGAATCCATCGACCGGTCGATGCGCTGCGCATGAGCGGCCGGACGCAGAGCAGGATCTCGCCGTGTTCGCCGGCGAGGTCGCGGGGTGTCGCCGTCTGCAGCGCGGCGGGCCCCCATCGCTCGAACGAGTGGCGCGGACGCACCCGCAGCTCGATGCCGAGGGCGAGCGGCAGGGTGGTCGACTCCACGGCAGACGCGCTCAGCAGGGCGCGCCATGCCGCCTGCGGGACGGGTCGCGCGAATGCACCGAACTGCTCCCACGGCTCTCGCGGCGGGGGCGCCGGTCGCGGCGGATCGGCGGGCGGCAGGGGCGTCTGGTCCGGCGTCTCATCCGGGTCGGCTCCGATGAGGATCGCCGCGATCGCATGCTTGCATGCGGAGACGACCGGACATGTGCAGCTGGTCGTCATGATCCGCGGCCCGTCGAAGCGCACCCGGCAGCGGTAGGGGGAACGCTCGCTGCCGTACACCTCGGCGACGAGGGTCTGCGACCCGGCATCCCACCGCGCGTCCCTGACGCGACCGCGGCGGGCGTAGTCGAGGCCGCGCTGATAGCCGCCGTCTCCGGCCAGCTCGCGAAGCGCGGTGGCGGAGGGACGGGGAGAGCTCATGACAGCATCCTCCCCGTCACCACCGACACGCGCTCAGCGCCGGCTGCGACTCAGATGGAACGGGCGATGCGGGCCAGCACGCCGTGCACGAATGCGCCGGAGTCCTCGGTGGAGAGCTCCTTGGCGAGCTCGACGGCCTCATCGATCGCGACAGCGGTCGGGACCTCGTCGTTGTAGACGATCTCCCACGTGCCGATGCGCAGCAGAGCACGGTCGACGGCGGGCATCCGGTCGATCTTCCAGTCGTTGCTGTGGGTCGTGATGTGCTCGTCGATCTCATCGCGGTTGTCGATGATTCCGTCGACGATCTCGCGGGCATACAGCCATGAGGCTTCGCGAGCCGGTTCGCTGGCGGCGCGCTTGGCGGCCGCGGCGAGCACGACCGAGAGCTCCTCGCCGCGCACGTCGGCCGAGAAGAGGATGTCGAGGGCGCGCTTGCGCGCCTTGGTGCGGGCGCTCAAGGTCAGTCGTTGACGCGGCCGAGGTAGTCACCCGTGCGGGTGTCGACCTTGACCTTGGTGCCGGTCTCGAGGAAGAGCGGGACCTGGATCTCGTAGCCGGTCTCGAGGGTGGCGGGCTTCGTGCCTGCCGACGAGCGGTCGCCCTGCAGGCCAGGCTCGGTGTAGGTGACCTCGAGCACGACCGATGCGGGCAGCTCGATGTACAGCGGGTTGCCGTTGTTCAGCGCGATCTGCACCTGCTGGTTCTCGAGCATGTAGTTCTTCGCGTCGCCGACGGTGGCCGCGGGGACGTTGATCTGGTCGTAGTCCTCCTGGTCCATGAAGACGAAGCTGTCGCCGTCGGTGTACAGGTAGGTGAAGTCGCGACGATCGACGTTCTCGATCTCAATCTTGGTGCCGGCGTTGTAGGTCTTGTCGACCGACTTGCCCGTGACGACGTTCTTCAGCTTGGTGCGGACGAAGGCGCCGCCCTTGCCGGGCTTGACGTGCTGGAACTCCACGACGCTCCAGAGCTGTCCGTCGATCTTGATGACGACGCCGTTCTTGATGTCTGCGGTGGATGCCATGGTGATGCGGGTCCGTTCATTCAGAAGCTTCGAGGGCCGGGCGCGGATGCGCGCAGTGAAGTGGCCGAGAAGCGATTCTATCGGATGCCCCGGATCGGGCGATCTGTCCGGACGTCGCCCTTCCCGTTTTCGAATCTTTGTTCTATACTGGTGTCATGGTCATCGATGAGGAGCTCGGCGTGATCCCGCAGTCCGCGGGTGATGTGCTGGGGGTGCTTCTGGATGACGTGACGTGCTCTGAGGTGGATGCGAACCGGTCGGCGGCGCGTCAGGCGCAGCGGGTGGTGGAGGCGGTCGAGTTCGCTCGTCGGCATCCGGAGATCTACACGATCGACGCCGACGTGCAGATGGCCGAGCGGGCTGTGGTGCTGGAGCTGTCGCTGCGGTTGCGGATCTCGCAGGAGCGGGTACGGGAGCTGTGCTCGACGACGGAGACGGCGGCGCGGGATCTGCCGTTGCTGTGGCAGCGCGCCCGCGACGGGTTCGCGTCGATGCACAGCGTCGGAGTGATCGTCACCGCCGCCGGCCCGCTCGCGTCTCCGGTGGGCGCGCCGCGGGGGGTGCGGGATGCTGCGGCTGCGGCCCTCGCCCGGCTGGATCGTGCCGCGCACGAGTGGGTGCTGACCTGCTCATCGGCGGTGCTGCGGCAGCGGACGAAGAAGCTCGTCGACCGGATCACCCGCGATACTGCCGCGCGCCGGCACACCCGGGCGATGGCCGACCGGCACGTGCGCGTCTCCCCCGCCGGCGACGGGATGTCGTGGCTGACCGCGCTGCTCCCCACCCACGAGGCGGTCGCGGCGATGCGGCGCCTGTCAGCGACGGCCAAGCACACCCGCAAGGACACTCGTGAGGGGCGCACCCGGGATCAGATCCGCGCCGATCTGTTCAGCGCCTGGCTGCGCGGGGTCGGCACCGCCACGGCGGTGCAGACGAAGGTCTTCGTCACCGTGCCCGTGCAGCTCCTCGCCGGCGGCCCGGTCCCCGTCGAGTCCGCCTCCATCGTCGGCGGCGACAGCATCGACCCGCTCACCGCGAAGCAGCTCTTCCTCGACGCGCGCGGCTTCCGTCGGGTGATCACCGACCCGGTCAAAGGCGTCGTCGTCGACATGGACCGCCGCACCTACCGCCCCACCCGAGCACAACGCGACTGGCTCACCCTGCACCACGGCACCTGCTCCCGCGACGGATGCACCCGCCTCGCCGTCGACGCCGACCTCGACCACGACAGACCGTGGGCGACGGGCGGAACCACCGACCTCACCCAACTGCGGCCGCTCTGCCCCCGCGACCACACCATCCGACATCGCACCCGCGTCCGGTACCGGACCCGACCCGATCGCTCGGTGCAGGTCATCTCCCCCACCGGATACACCAGCACCGCGCCACCACCCTTTTAGCCGCCGACGCGCGGCGCGATAGGAACAGGCCGTATCGGGATCACGTTCGCTTGCTCTCCACACGATCCGTGCAAGGCAGATCTGGCGCCGGCGACCACGAGTGTGGCCGCTGCCACCCGACGGAGCCGTCGACGTGGTCATGCAGTGGCCGACATTCGGCATCGGCGAGACACGGGTGCGCATCGACCATGGAACGATGTCCGAGCTGAGCTCGCGAGCCCGCCCGTTCTGGGCCGACGGAGGTCAGAGCAGCGCGGCCAGCTCCCGCACGGCCCGCGCGTAGCCGTCGACGCCTTCGCCGACGACGCGCACGGTGGCGACGTCGTCGAGGTAGGAGAAGTGGCGGAACTTCTCCCGGGCGTACACGTCCGAGATGTGCACCTCGGCGAACGGCAGGCCGACGCCGGTCAGCGCATCGCGCAGCGACACCGACGTGTGCGTGAGCCCGCCGGGGTTGATGATGATGGCCGCGCAGTCCTCGCGGGCCGCGTGGATCGCGTCGATCAGCACACCCTCGTGATTGCTCTGCAGCGCACGCAGCTCGTATCCTGCGTCCGCCGCGGCAGCGGCGGTGTGCTGCTCGACGTCGGCCAGCGTCGCGGTGCCGTACACGTCGGGCTCCCGGGTGCCGAGCAGGTTGAGGTTCGGACCGTTCAGCAGCATCAACCGGCGGGCGTCGCTCATCCCACGACCTCCTGGTATGCGGCGAACATGAGCGACTCGTCCGGCGCCTGCACGACGGTGGGCTTGGCGATGTCGTCGAGCAGGATGAAGCGCAGCATCCCGCCGCGCGCCTTCTTGTCGCGCTGCATGGTCGCCAGCAGCTGCGGCCAGGCACCCGCGCGGTAGGTGGTCGGCAGCCCGAGCGATTCGAGCACCGTGCGATGCCGGTCCGCACCGGCATCGGAGAGCCGGCCCGCCAGACGCGACAGCTCGGCGGCGTACATCATGCCGATCGAGATCGCCGCTCCGTGGCGCCACTGGTAGCGCTCGGCGTGCTCGATCGCGTGCCCGAGCGTGTGGCCGTAGTTGAGGATCTCCCGCAGCCCCGCCTCGCGGAAGTCATCCGAGACGACCTTCGCCTTCATGTCGATCGCCAGCTCCACGGTGCGGCGGAACTCGTCGGTCGTCGGATCGACCGCCCGCTCCGGAGATGCCTCGATGATGTCCAGGATCTCCGGCGCCCAGATGAATCCGGCCTTCACCACCTCGGCGTACCCCGCCGTGGCCTCGTTCGCGCTCAGTGTCTGCAGCTCATCGAGATCGCCGATGACGGCGCGGGGAGCCCAGAACGCCCCGACCATGTTCTTGCCCTCGGCCGTGTTCACACCGGTCTTGCCGCCGACGGCCGCGTCGACCAGGCCGAGCACGGTGGTCGGCACCTGCACGACCTGCACGCCGCGCAGCCAGGTGGCGGCGACGAAGCCGGCGACATCGGTCACCGATCCGCCGCCGTAGCCGACCACGGCATCCGTGCGGGTGAAGTCGGCCTGGCCCATCACCTGCCAGCAGAACGCCGCGACCTCGATGCGCTTGCCGGCCTCGGCATCCGGAATCTCGGCCAGCAGCACCTCGAGACCGCCCTCCGCCATGAGCCGCTCGCGCAGCTCTGCCGCCCGCTTGCCGAGCGTCGGCGGGTGCACGACGAGCACCTTGCGAACCGCCGGGTCGAGAGCCGCATGAACCCGGTCGAGGATGTCACGCCCGACGGTGATCTCATAGGGTGTCTGTCCGGAGACGCTGATCGTGGTCGTGGTCATTGCTGCTTCCTCCTCCAGGCGGCGATCTCCTCCGCCAGTGCCCGCATGGGTCTGCGTGATGTGTCGACGGTGAGGTCGGCGACCTCCTCGTACCAGCGTCGACGCTGATCGAAGATGATGCGCCACCGCTGCACCGGGTTCTCCTCGTCCGCGAGAAGCGGGCGGCTGGCCCCGCCGATGCGTCTTTCGACGGCCTCGGCGGTGACGGTCAGGAAGACGACCGGATGCCGGTGCAGCAGAGCACGGGTCTCGGCATCCGTCACCGCTCCCCCGCCCAGCGAGACCACACCGCCCTCCGCGACCGCCGTGGCGACGGCCTCGCGCTCGAGCTCGCGGAAGTGCGCTTCACCGTGTTCGGCAAAGATCTCAGGGATGGGACCGTGCTCGGCGGCGATGCGCTTGTCGGTGTCGATGAAGGGCACGTCGAGCAGTCGCGCGACCTTGCGGCCGACACTCGTCTTACCCGCGGCCATCGGGCCGACCAGCACGAGAGTCAGCGGATGGTCAGACGAGCTCATCATGGGCGAGCAGCGCCGCCTCGGATGCGGGTGCTGTGCGCAGCGACTCCGGGATCGCCGCGAGGTAGGACTCGAGGTTGCGTCGCGTCTCGCGGATGCTGTCGCCGCCGAACTTCTCGAGCAGCGAATTCGCGAGCTCGATGGCGACCATCGCCTCGGCGACGACGCCGGCGGCGGGTACCGCACAGACGTCCGAGCGCTGATGGTGCGCCGTGGCCGTCTCGCCCGAGGCGACGTCGACCGTGCGCAGCGCACGCGGAACCGTGGCGATCGGCTTCATGCCGGCACGGATGCGCAGCACGGTCCCCGTGCTCATGCCGCCTTCGATCCCCCCGGCGCGGTCGGATGCCCGGGTGATGCCGTCATCGGCGGCGAACAGCTCGTCGTGAGCCGCCGAGCCGCGGCGACGGGTCGTCTCGAAGCCGTCACCGACCTCGACGCCCTTGATCGCCTGGATGCTCATCAGCGCCTGCGCGAGGCGGCCGTCAAGACGGCGGTCCCAATGCACGTGCGAGCCGATTCCGGGCGGCAGTCCGTAGGCGAGCACCTCGACGATGCCGCCGAGGGTGTCGCCGTCCTTGCGGGCGGCGTCCACCTCCTCGACCATGCGCGCGGACGTCTCAGTGTCGAAGCAGCGCAGCGGGTCGGCGTCGAGCGCGTCGACGTCGTCCGGCGTGGGCAGCGCGGCGCCCTCCGGAGCCCGCACCGGTCCGATCGAGAGCGTGTGACTGACCAGGCGGATGCCGAGCTCGGAGAGGAACGAGCGCGCCACGGCGCCCAGGGCCACTCGCGCGGCGGTCTCGCGTGCGCTCGCACGCTCGAGGATCGGTCGGGCCTCATCGAAGTCGTACTTCTGCATGCCGACGAGGTCGGCATGGCCGGGACGCGGACGCGTGAGCGCGGCGCCCCGTCCGCGAGACTTCTCGGTCAGCTCTGTGGGCGCCGGGTTCATCACCTCGGTCCACTTCGGCCACTCGGTGTTGCCGATACGCAGCGCGATGGGGCTGCCGAGCGTGAGACCGTGACGAACACCGCTGGAGATGGTCAGCTCGTCCTGTTCGAACTTCATGCGCGAGCCGCGGCCGTAACCGAGCTTGCGACGCTGGAGGTCGGCCTGGATGGCCTCGGCCGTGACCGTCACACCGGAGGGCAGACCCTCGACGATGGCGATGAGTTCGGGGCCGTGCGATTCGCCGGCAGTGAGCACGCGGAGCATTGCCCTAGTCTCCCATGCCCGCCGACCGCATGATGCCGACTGTGACGGCTTCGTCGGGCAGCTCGCGCTGCGGGTCGCCGCCGCAGAAGACGCGGATCTGCCGCACGGCCTGGAACAGCAGCATCTCGAACCCCGAGATGACGTTCGACGAGGGCCACAGCGCAGCCAGCGCGGAGGGCCACGGCGCGTACGCCGCCTCGAAGAGCGTGCCGCCGACGGCGGCGAGTGGTGTCGCGACGTCGGCGTCGAGCACAGTTCCGCTCGGCAGCGTGGCGACGGTCACATCGACGTCGGATGCCGGTGCCGCGAAGTCGACGGTGCGGAGCTGCACACCCAGAGCCTCGGCGGTCGGGCGCAGCCGGTCGACGGCTTCGGGCCGCCGAGCGCGGAACTCCACCTCCGTCGTGCCGAGGTCGCTCAGCGCCACCAGAGCGGATGCCGCCGTGGCGCCGGCTCCGAGGATGCGCCCGCGCCGAACGCCCGCGATCCCGGCATGAGTGAACGAATCCACGATGCCGCCCACGTCGGTGTTGAAACCGCGCACGGTCTCGCCGAGCAGCAGGGTGTTCACCGCTCCGGTCAGCACCGCATGTCTGTCGAGCTCGTCGGCCGCGGCGTGCGCGACCTCCTTCAGCGGCATCGTCAGCGACAGCCCGCGCCAGGAGTCGTCGAGGGAGCTCAGGGCGGCAGGGAACGCGGCCGCGTCGACCTGACGACGCTCGTACGTCCAGTCCAGCCCGAGATGACGGTAGGCGGCCGTGTGCAGCAGCGGTGAGCGGCTGTGCCCGATCGGGTCACCCCACACGGCGAGACGCGTGCGCGAGGCCACCTCAGCAGCCCGTGTACTCGGGGTTCGCCGAGCACCAGGCGCGCATCTTCTTGATGCCCTGCTGGTGCTCTTCATAGGTCTGGGAGAACTGCGTCTCACCGGTCGAGAAGTCGACGGTGACGAAGTACAGCCACGGGCCGTCGACCGGGTGCATCGCGGCGTCGATCGCCGCGTATCCGGCGTTCGCGATCGGTGTCGCGGGGAGGCCGCTGATGACGTACGTGTTCCACGCGTTGTCGTTATGCTGCGCGGCTTCGGACGTGCTCGCCTTGCCGGCGTGCAGCTCGCCGTAGCCGTACTGGGCGGTGGAGTCCATCTGCAGCATCATGCCGTCGGCGACGCGGTTGGCGATGACGCGCGACACCTTCGGGAAGTCGGGGGTGCGCGCTTCGCGCTCGATGATCGATGCGATCGTGAGCACGCGCTGCTCGTCCTCTGCGGGAACACCCGCCTCGGCCAGCGACTCGCGGGTGCGATCGACCATCGCCGCGATCACGTCCTCGGCCGTCGCACCGGGCTCGAACGTGTAGACGGCCGGGAACAGCCAGCCCTCGAGACTCTGCGCGGAGACACCGTACGCGGAGGGATCCTGAACGGCGGCCTTCAGCTCTTCGATCGGGATGCCCACGCCCTCGGCGATCTGCGGCAGCGAGGAGGCGACCGTGCTGCCCTCGGCGATGCGCACGGTGTTGGCCATGCGGTTCTCCGGGTTCGACAGCGCCTTCAGCGCTGCAGCCGCCGTCATCTTCTGCTGGAGCTTGTACACCCCGGGATAGAACGTGGCATTCGGTTCGTTCTCGATCAGGTACTCGTAGAACACGCGGTCGGTCTTGGTGACCTTCGCCTCGAACAGTGCCGTCGACACCGGGCCCCCGGTATCGCCCTTCTTGATGGTCACGAACGCCTCGCCGGTGGCGATTCCGGCCTCGTAGTCCTTCGGCTCACCCCAGCCCATGATGTCGTCGATCTGGGTCTGGTACGTGTTGTAGATCCAGGCGCCCGCGCCGGCGGCGACACCGCCGATGACGAGCAGCACGATCAGGGTGATCAGGCAGCCACGACCCCGTCGCCTGCGCGGCGCAGGGGCCGAGGGCTCGGGAGCGAAGAGCGCGTCCAGAGGCTCGGAGCCCTCTGCGTCGTGCGCCACCGCAGCCGGGCTCGGTGCGGCAGCTGCGGGCCGTGCGGCTGCTGCGTCGCCGGCCGTCGCTTCCTGGTCCGGCTGAGCCGACGGGTTCGCCGGAGCCGTCTCGCGCTCTGCGGATCCGCGGGCGGCCGCCTGGCGCAGTGCGCGTCGCGAACCGGGGGCCGGTTCATCGCGGGCTTCGCGCTCGGGCACCGGCGGCGGCGCTGTGGGGACGTTGTCGAAGAAGTCACCGAGCGAGTCGGATCTGCGATCGTGCGGGTCAGACATCGCGGGGCGGCTCCTGGGCAGGCGTGATCAACGCACCGGCGGGCATCCCGGTGCTCTTCTCGGTGTCCACGGCATGCTGCAACAGCACCACTGCGGCCACTTGGTCGACAATGCTACGAGAGTTCTTCTGTGTTCGCCCGGAAGCGCGCAGGGCGGTGTGGGCGCTGACGGTGCTGAGCCGCTCGTCGACCATGCGGATATCGAGGCCGGAACGGCGCTGCAGCTCCTCGGCGAAGGCGCGCGCGTCGTCGGTCGACAGCGTCTCCTCGCCGCGCATGTTCACGGGCAGGCCCACCACGATCTCCAGCGGCTCCCACTCGGCGATGAGCTGCAGGATGCGGTCGATCGACGTCTCCGACCGGGGCACGGTCTCGACCGGAACGGCCAGCATGCCGTCGGGGTCGCACCGGGCGACGCCGACACGCGCCTTGCCGACATCGATCCCGATGCGGGTGCCTCGCCGGAAACCGGTCACGCTCCCGCGAGCTCCGACACGATCGCTGCCAGGGCGGCGTCCAGAGCCGCAGCATCCGTCCCCCCGCCCTGCGCGACGTCGTCCTTGCCGCCTCCGCCGCCGCCGAGCATGCCCGCCGCGATGCGCACCAGCGCACCCGCCTTCGCACCGGCGACGCGCGCGGCGTCGTTGGTCGCCACGACGACGATCGGCCGACCGCCGACGACACCGCCGAAGGCGACGACAGCGGCGTCGGAGCCGAGACGCTCGCGCACGCTCAGGGCGAGGGTGCGGATGTCGTCGGCCGATCCGACCTCGCCGAGCGAGGTGGATGCCACGCGGTAGCCGCCGACCTGCGCTGCCGCCTCGACCAGAGCGGGGACGCGTCCCTCGCGCTCCTTCGCCTCGAAGTGCGCGATGCGCTTCTCGGCTGCCTTGAGGTTCGCCTGCAGCTCTTCGATGCGGGCGCCGAGCTGGTCGCGCGGCGCCTTCAGCGCCGAGGTCAGCTGCGACACGACGGTGCGCTCCGCGGCCAGCTCGCGGAAGGCGTCCTGCCCCACGAGGGCTTCGATACGGCGGTTGGATGCACCGACCGATGACTCGCCGACGAGGCTGACCAGTCCGATCTCGGAGCTCGTGACCACGTGCGTGCCGGCGCAGAGCTCGCGAGACCAGGGCCCGCCGATGTCGACCATGCGCACCACGTCGCCGTACTTCTCGCCGAACAGCGCCATGGCGCCGGCGTCCTTGGCCTCGTCGAGCGAGACGATGCGGGTCGTCACCTCGAGCGCGTCGTTCACCGCGCGGTTGGTGATCTCCTCGATCTCCGAGCGGGTCTCCAGCGACAGCGGCTGCGACCACGAGAAGTCGAAGCGCATGTACCCGGCGCGGTTGAGCGAACCCGCCTGGGTCGCGGTCTTGCCGAGCGTGTCACGCAGGGCCGCGTGCACGAGGTGCGTGGCCGAGTGCGCCTGTCGCGCCGCGCGACGGTTGGCGGCGTCCACCACGGTGGTCGCGCGGTCATCGACCGACACCGACCCGGTGGCCACGTGCACGGTGTGGCTGATCAGCCCCGGCACGGGGCGCTGCACGTCGAGCACGTCGAGCTCGAACCCGGCGCCCACGATCGTGCCCTTGTCCGCGACCTGGCCACCCGACTCGGCGTAGAGCGTGGTCTCGGCGAGGACGACCTCGGCGACCTGTCCCTCGGATGCGGTCTGGACGGGCGCGCCGTCGACGATCAGTCCGAGCACCCGGGATTCGGTCTGCAGGTCGGTATACCCCGCGAAGCCGGTCTCACCGAGCGCGCGGAACTCGCGATACACCGACACATCGGCGAGCTGACGCTTGCGGTTGCGGGCGTCGGCCTTGGCGCGGTCGCGCTGCTCCTTCATGAGCGCGTCGAACGCGGGGCGATCGACGTCGAGCCCTGCCTCCTCGGCGACCTCGAGCGTGAGGTCGATCGGGAAGCCGTACGTGTCGTGCAGCAGGAAGGCCTCGGAGCCGCTGAGGGTGGCGCCGCCCTTCTTCTTGGTGTCGCCGAGCGCGAGATCGAGGATCGTCGATCCCTGGGCGAGGGTGCGGCGGAAGGTCTCCTCCTCGGCGAAGGCGGCCGAGGAGAGCGTCGACCAGTCCGCCTCGAGCACGGGGTACGCCGACTTCATGGCGTCCTTCGACGCCGCGAACAGCTCGGGGAACGACGGCGCGTCCACCCCGAGCAGGCGCATCGATCGCACGGTGCGGCGCATCAGGCGGCGGAGGATGTAGCCGCGGCCCTCGTTCGAGGGGCGCACGCCGTCGGAGAGCAGCATGAGCGACGAGCGCACGTGATCCGCGATGACGCGGAAGCGCACGTCATCCTCGTGCACCGCGCCGTACTTCTTGCCGGAGAGCTCGACGGCGCGGTCGAGGACCGGACGCACCTGGTCGGTCTCGTACATGTTCTCGACGCCCTGCTTCAAGAAGGCGACGCGCTCCAGCCCCATGCCGGTGTCGATGTTCTTCATGGGCAGTTCGCCGACGATGTCGAACTCCGTCTTGCTGCGGACGTTCTCGACGAACTCCTGCATGAACACGAGGTTCCAGATCTCGAGGAACCGCGAGTCGTCGGCGGCCGGGCCGCCGTCCTTGCCGTAGGCGGGACCGCGATCGAAGAAGATCTCCGAGTCGGGGCCGCCGGGGCCGGGCTGCCCGGTGTTCCAGTAGTTGTCCGCCCGGCCGAGCCGCTGGATGCGCTCCGGCTTGAGCCCGATGATGTCGCGCCAGATCGCCTCGGCCTCGTCGTCGGTCTCGTAGACGGTGACCCACAGGTCCTTCTCGTCGAAGCCCAGTCCTCCGTCGGCCTCGGACGAGGTCAGCAGCTCCCAGGCGTACCGGATCGCGCCTTCCTTGAAGTAGTCGCCGAACGACCAGTTGCCGAGCATCTGGAAGAACGTGCCGTGGCGGGCGGTGCGGCCGACCTCTTCGATGTCGTTCGTGCGGATGCACTTCTGCACATCGGCGATGCGCGGATGCGGAGCGGGAACGACCCCCGTGAGGTACGGGATCATCGGCACCATTCCGGCGACGGTGAAGAGCAGCGACGGGTCATCGCTGACCAGGGATGCCGACGGGACGATGAGGTGGTCGTTCTTCTCGAAGTAGTCGAGGTACCGCTGCGCGATCTCCGCAGTTTTCATAGAGCTCGTGGCATTCCTTGCGTGGGAGCGCCGCGTCGGGGCGCGCGGCGATTGTGAATCGGGTTCAGTCGTCTGCGGGGTCGGACAGGCGGGCTTCCTGCTGCCGATACGCGTCGCCGATGACGGCGGTGACCTGAGACAGACGGGCGTCGAGGTCGGCGAAGATCTCCTGCCCGCGAGGATCCTTGTTCATGAAGTGGGCGGCGACGAATCCGCCGATCACGCCGGTCAGGAACCAAGACAGTCTCTTCATCGCTCCATCCTACGACGAGAGGCGCCGGGGAAACCCCGACGCCTCTCGTGCGGATGCTGATATCAGCGGGCTGCGTAGTACTCGACGACGAGCTGCACTTCACAGGTCACGGGGACCTCGGCGCGCTTCGGACGACGGACCAGGCGGGCCTGCAGCTTGTCGAGCTCGACCTCGAGGTAGCCCGGGACCGGGGGCAGGACCTCGGCGTGACCGCCGGCTGCTGCGACCTGGAAAGGCTCGAGAGCCTCGGACTTGGCCTTGACGTGGATGAGCTGACCCGGCTTCACGCGGAACGACGGGCGGTCGACGAGCTGACCGTCGACGAGGATGTGACGGTGCACGACCAGCTGACGGGCCTGCGCGGTGGTGCGGGCGAAGCCGGCACGCACGACGAGCGCGTCGAGACGCATCTCGAGCAGCTCGACCAGGTTCTCACCGGTCAGGCCGTCCTTGCGGCGGGCCTCGTTGAACGCGATGCGCAGCTGCTTCTCGCGGATGCCGTACTGCTCGCGCAGACGCTGCTTCTCACGCAGACGGACGGCGTAGTCGCTGTCGGCCTTGCGCTTGGTGCGGCCGTGCTCCCCGGGAGCGTAGGGACGCTTCTCGAGGTAGCGGGCGGCCTTCGGGGTGAGCGGGATTCCCAGCGCACGGCTGAGACGGACCTTGCGGCGGTCCTGGGACTTCGTGACCACGAAGTGTTCCTTCCGTGACGTGGACGCGTCTTTCGCGCCTCACGGGCGTATCGCCTCGCTTCCTCCTTCTCGTCGCGCACGCCGGGGCGCGTCGGGAAGTGGTGCAGGAGAGAGGGATGCCCGAAAACTCGGTTTCGAGCCGCTCAATGCTAACAGATCGGGCTGAGCGTCTCAGCGGTCGCCGAGGATCCGCCGGATGCGCTCCAGCCGGGGTGCGATGTCGCGCTCGGCACCGAGGTTCTTCGGTTCGTAGTAGCGCCGCCCCACGAGCTCGTCGGGCAGGTACTGCTGAGGCAGGATGCCCGCGTCGCTGTCGTGCGGATAGCGGTAGCCCTTGCCGTGCCCGAGGCGCTTCGCTCCGGCGTAATGGGCATCGCGGAGGTGGATCGGCACACGGCCGAATCCGCCGGCCCGCACGTCCGCGATCGCCTGATTGATCGCGGCGTACGCGGCGTTCGACTTGGCGGTCGTCGCCAGGTAGATCGTCGCCTCGGCGAGCGGGATGCGCCCCTCTGGCATCCCGATGAAGGCGACCGCATCGGCGGCGGCCGTCGCGATCGTCAGCGCCTGCGGGTCGGCGAGACCGATGTCCTCCGCAGCGGAGATCACGAGTCGACGGGCTATGAACCGCGGGTCCTCCCCCGCCTCGATCATCCGTGCCAGATAGTGCACCGCCGCATCGGCATCCGACCCGCGGATCGACTTGATGAAGGCGCTGATCACGTCGTAGTGCTCGTCGCCCTGTCTGTCGTAGCGCAGCAGCGCCCGATCGACGGCCTGGGCGACGTCCTCATCCGTGACGACGACCTCCTCACCCTCCTCGTGCTTCGAGAGCGCGACGGCCGCGGCCGCCTCGAGTCCGGTGAGAGCACGGCGCCCATCCCCCGACGCGAGACGGATCAGGGCCGCCCGCGCATCATCGGACACGCTCACCGCGCCGGCCAGCCCGCGCGCGTCTTCCACGGCACGGTCGAGCAGCACGCCGATGTCGTCGTCGGTGAGGGGCTTCAGTGTCAGAAGCAGCGAACGCGAGAGCAGCGGCGAGATCACCGAGAACGACGGATTCTCGGTGGTCGCCGCGATGAGGATGACCCAGCCGTTCTCGACGCCGGGCAGCAGGGCATCCTGCTGGGCCTTCGTGAACCGGTGGATCTCATCCAGGAACAGGATCGTGGTCTGGCCGTAGAGGTCGCGCTGCGTGATCGCCTCCTGCATGACCTCCCGTACGTCCTTGACCCCGGCGGTGATCGCCGACAGCTCGACGAACCGGCGCCCCGAGGAACGGGCGATGGCCTGAGCGAGCGTGGTCTTGCCTGTGCCGGGCGGACCCCAGAGGATGATCGACACCGCGCCGGGCGCCTTGGCATCCGGATCGGCGAGGGCGACGATCGGCGACCCCGCGCGCAGCAGATGCTGCTGCCCGGCCACCTCGTCGAGCGAGACCGGCCGCATGCGCACGGCGAGCGGTGTCTGTCCCGAGAGCAGGGGCGCGGAGGTCATCCTCCCAGGCTAGTCGGGGCGGCCGACACCCGTCTTGCTCACAGCGCCGCGCGGGCGAGGTGAGAACTTGGTTCCATAGGCGTAACCACACACACGAACCTCGGAAACATCGCTGGACCACGCTGTCCTCGAGAGAGCCCGACCGGGCTCCTTTCCTAGGAGGTACTCGTGTCTTACGTCAAGCCCGCCCAACTCGTCGGCCACATGCTCGACGCCGGCGCCGCCAAGATGCAGATGTCCGCACGCGACACTCTGATCCGGGCCTTCATGGGCGCAGCCCTGCTCACCATCGGCGCGGCCTTCGCCGTGACGATCGCCACGCAGACCGGCCAGCCGCTGCTGGGCGCCGTGCTCTTCCCCGTCGGCTTCGTCATCCTCTACCTGTTCGGCTACGACCTGCTCACCGGCGTGTTCACCCTCGGTCCTCTCGCCGTCCTCGCACGGCGCCCCGGTGCCACGGTTCCTGCCATGCTCCGCAATTGGGGCCTGGTGTTCCTGGGCAACCTCTGCGGCGCGATCCTCGTCGCCGTGCTCATGGCCGCGGTCTTCACCTACGGCTTCTCAGCCGAGCCGAACGAGGTCGGCCGCGCGCTGGGCGAGATCGGCCACAGTCGCACCGTCGGATACGCCGATCACGGCCTCGCCGGCATGCTGACGCTGTTCATCCGCGGAATGCTGTGCAACTGGCTCGTGTCGACCGGCGTCGTGCTGGCGATGGCGTCGAACACCGTCGGGGGCAAGGTGATCGCCATGTGGCTACCCATCATGCTGTTCTTCTACATGGGCTTCGAGCACTCGATCGTGAACATGTTCCTGTTCCCTTCCGGCCTGCTCATGGGCGGGGAGTTCACGCTGTGGGACTACCTGATCTGGAACGAGATCCCCACGGTCGTCGGCAACCTCGTGGGCGGACTGCTCTTCGTCGGGCTCCCCCTCTATCTGACGCACGGCGGCAGCTCTGTCCGGCAGCCCGCGGAGGAGCCTCGTTCCGTCATGGTGTGAGCGCAGGTGCATTCGCGGACGGGCCGACGGAGAGGCACGCGAGGTGCCTCTCCGTCGGCCCGTGTTCAGAGCCGCTCGTCGAGCGCCAGCCGGTACCCGCGTTTGACCACGGTCGTCACGGCGCGCCTGTCGCCGAGCGCCTCGCGCAGACGCGCGACCGCCATCTCGACGGCGTGCGGACTCTGGCCTCCCCGCGGCAGCACTCGCCCCAGCTCCTCCCGCGAGAGAACGCTCCCTCGGGCATCGAACAGTGCGCCGAGCACACCCGCAGATGCCGGGGACAGTGGCACGAAGCGATCACCGATCAGCGCACCACCGCTGCGCACCTCGAGCGCGCCCGCCGCTGTGGTGGCGAAGGGCGCCCCGGCCGCGAAATGCTCCACGACGCACCGCACGAGCGAACCCAGACGTCCGCGCGCGGCGACCGCCGTCCGCAGGCCGGCATCCCGGAGCGGCGCCGCGGTGATCGGACCGACGGCGGCGAGCAGCAGCCGCCGGGATTCCGCGCGCCGGCGGATCGCGGCGAGCGACCCGGCGATCTCGGCGATGCGCAGCCATTCCGCAGCGCCCGGCGCCGACGTGAACAGCAGCGCGTCCACGGCTCCGGAGGCGGCCTGCTCAGCCGAGCGGCGCACGAGGCCCGCATCCGGCGGCGGGCCCCACCTGTACACGATGAGGGGCACGACGGTCGCGCCGTGTGCGGTGAGCAGCTCGTCCAGTCCGTCGGAGCCCGCGCCGTGATGCTGCACGGCGATCCGCTCACCTTCCACGCCGCGGGCGATGAGATGCTCCGCCACCTCGGCGGACGTCTCCGTGCTCGCCACCCAGTCGGCAAAGAACCCCGCCTGCTGAATGGCTCCGTGCGCCTTCGGTCCGCGGGCGATGAATCTCGCCTGCGACAGCGCGTGGGTCAGCTGCGGGTGCAGGTCGCGCTCGTGGACGGCATCCATCCAGCCGCGGAGCCCGACCCCGGTGGTGACCACGACGGTGTCGGGCGGCTGGGCGACGAGCTCGCGCGAGCGCTCGAGGAGCAGCTCGTCATCGGCGGCGGGCAGGATGCTGAGAGCGGGCGCACGCTGCACCGTCGCGCCGCGACGTTCGAGCGCGACGGCGAGATCGCCGGCGCGACGATCGGCGACGACGACGATCGCGCATCCCGCCAGAGCGGAATCCGGCAGTCGGCCAGGCGTCACGCGGACACTGCTCCCACGGGCACCGGAGATGGCCGGACCGGTGCGAGCAGCCCGGCTCGCGCGACGTCGCCGATCACGATGACCGCGGGATTGCGCAGCCCCATCGTCCTGGCATCCGCCGCCGCACTGCCGAGGGTGGTGCGGATCGAGCGCTGCTGCCGCGTGTGGCCGTTCTCGATGAACGCCATCGGCGTGCCGGGTGCGATGCCGTGTCGCAGTGCCGTGTCGACGAGACGGGGAAGCGCGGTCACTCCCATCAGGATGACGGTCGTAACCTGGGGATCCGCGATGGCCGTGAGCGTGGTCGCGTCGATGCCCCGATGCCCGGTGGTGACGTGGAACGCGGCGGCCGTGCCGCGATGCGTGAGGGGGATGCCGAGCGCCTGCGGAACGGCGATCGCGCTGCTCGGCGCCGGGGTCACGTCGACCGGCACACCCGCCACGAGACACGCCTGCATCTCCTCCGCTCCCCTGCCGAAGACGAAGGGATCGCCTCCCTTCAGACGCACCACCCGGCGGCCGGCCGCCGCGTGCATCACGAGAAGCCTGTTGATCTCCTCCTGAGGAACCGGGTGATGACCGGGCTGCTTGCCGACGTCGATCACCAGCACGCGAGGGTCGAGTCCCTGCACGATCTCGGCTGCCGGGCCGAGCCGGTCGAACACGATCACGTCGGCTTCGGCGATGAGACGCGCCGCGCGCACCGTCATCAGATCGGCCGGACCGGGGCCGCCGCCGACGAGGTCCACTCTGCCGAGCATCGTCATCGCAGCTCCCCGAGGTGGATGAGCACGTCGCCGTCGTGCATGACCACGGGCCATACCCGCAGCGTCGCGGGCGGCCGTCCCTGGGTGGCGACGCACAGACCGGTGCGCAGGTCGAACACCTGCTTGTGCATCGGCGAAGCGACGGTGGGGGCGCCGTCGCGGGTGCCCACTATGCCGCGAGACATCACCTGCGCCCCGCTGTACGGGTCGAGGTTCGCGACCGCGTGCACCGTGCCGTCGGCGAGCAGGAAGAGCGCGATCTGCGTCTTGCCGAAGAGGGCGGCGCGCCCTCTCTCGACCTCGAGATCGGTCAGCGCGCATGCGCGGACGAGCGTGTCGAGACTGTGGGCGATGGTCATCTGCGCACCTCCAGGGTGGTTCCGGCGATCAGGATGCCGCCCGCCGTGCGCTCCGCCTCGGTGGCGGGGCGCACCTGCCCGCGCACAGGGACGTAGGCGAGCGAGGGGTCGGGGGTGTCGGCGGCGTTGACGAAGGAGCTGAAGCGTCGCAGCTTCTCGGGGTCGCGCAGGGTGGCGGCCCACTCGTCCTCATAGCGATCCACGTGACGCGCCATCGCCGCGTCCAGGTCGGTACAGATGCCGAGCGCGTCGTCGAAGACGACGCTGCGGAGCCCGTCGAGACCGTCTTCGAGGTCTTCGCACCACGCTGCGGTGCGCTGCAGCCGGTCGGCCGTGCGGATGTAGTACATGAAGAACCGGTCGATGGCCTGGATGAGCCCGTCGTCGTCGAGACCGGACGCGAGCAGCTGCGCGTGGCGAGGGGAGAAGCCGCCGTTCCCGCCGACGTACATGTTCCAGCCCTGCTCGGTGGCGATCACGCCGACATCCTTGCTGCGGGCCTCCGCGCATTCTCGCGCGCATCCCGAGACGCCCAGCTTCAGCTTGTGCGGTGCGCGGAGCCCCCGATAGCGCAGCTCGAGACGCACGGCCATGCCGACCGAGTCGAGCACTCCGTAACGGCACCAGGTCGACCCGACACAGGACTTGACGGTGCGCAGCGCCTTGCCGTAGGCCTGACCGGATTCGAATCCGGCGTCGACGAGCCGCCCCCAGATCTCGGGAAGCTGCTCCAGGCGTGCGCCGAACATGTCGATGCGCTGGCCACCCGTGATCTTCGTGTACAGCCCGTACTCGTCGGCGATCCGGCCGATCGCGATGAGGCCGGCAGGGGTGACCTCGCCGCCCGGCATCCTGGGCACGACCGAGTACGTGCCGTCCTTCTGCATGTTCGCCATGACGTGGTCGTTCGTGTCCTGCAGGGTCGCGTTCTCACCCTCGAGCACGTGATCGCCGACGAGCACCGCCAGGATCCCCGCGAGTGCGGGCTTGCAGATGTCGCACCCGCGGCCGTGTCCGAAGCGCGCAATGACGGTGCTGAACGTCGTCAGCCCGGAGACGCGGACCGCGTCGAACAGCTGCCGTCGCGACATGTCGAAGTGCTCGCACAGCGCGGTCGATGCGGTGCGGCCGGTCTTGGCCAGCTCGGCTCCGACGATCTTCGAGACCATGAAGACACACGAACCGCACGTCGCACCTGCACGAGTGCAGGCCTTCACCGCCGCAGCGTCGGCGCAGCCCTCCTCGTGGACCGCGGCGCGGATGCGCCCTGCCGTGACGTCGGCGCACGAGCACACGACTGCGGCGTCGGGCAGTTCGCGCGTCGGCGTCCCGGCTCGCTCCTCCGGCATCAGATACGCGGCGGGGTCGCCACCCAGCGCGGCTCCGACGAGCGGGCGAAGTTCGCCGTAGGCGCTGGCATCGCCCACGAGGATGCCACCGAGCAGCGTCTGCGCATCATCCGAGAGCACGAGCTTCTTGTACACCCCGGCGACCGGATCGGCGTAGACCACGTCCAGAGCGTTCGGCGTGGTCGCCATCGCGTCACCGAAGCTGGCGACGTCGACCCCGGAGAGCTTGAGCTTCGTCGCGTCGTCGTATCCGGGGAAGCCCGCGGGCCGGCCGAGCAGGCCGCTCGCGGCGACCTCGGCCATCGCGTAACCAGGGGCGACGAGCCCGACGCAGCGCCCGTCGAAGCTCGCGACCTCCCCGATGGC
>NZ_MJIR01000067.1:0-4508 GCF_001878835.1 Microbacterium sp. AR7-10
ACCGCTACCCCGACGCGTCCGCAGCGGCACTGCGCGCCCGCCTCGGCGAGAAGTACGGCGTCGAGCCCGACGCGGTGCACGTCGCCGCCGGGTCGGTGTCGATCCTGCACCAGCTCGTGCTCGGCACCGCGTCGGTCGGCGATGAGGTCGTCTACGCCTGGCGCTCGTTCGAGGCGTATCCGAGCCTTCCGCTCGTCGCCGGCGCGACCGGCGTGCAGGTGCCCCTCACGTCCGGCGCCAGGCACGACCTCGACGCGATGGCGGATGCCGTCACCGAGCGCACCCGCGTGGTGATCGTGTGCACCCCGAACAACCCGACCGGGCCGGTCGTCAGCAGCGCCGAGTTCGCCGCCTTCGTCGCCCGTGTGCCGCAGGACGTGCTGATCATCCTCGACGAGGCGTACGCCGAGTTCGTCACCGCGCCCGACGCCGTCGACGGTCTCGGCGAGCGTGTCTTCGAGCGTCATCCGAACGTCGTCGTGCTGCGCACCTTCTCCAAGGCGTACGGCCTGGCCGGTCTGCGCGTGGGCTATGCGATCGGGCATCCGCGCGTGCTCGACGCCGCGCGCACCACGGGCATCCCGCTCTCGGTGACCAGCGCGGCAGAGCGCGCGGCGATCGCCAGTCTCGATGCCGAGGCCGAGCTTCGCGAGCGGATCTCGGTCATCGTCGAGCGGCGCACCCGCCTGATCGGCGGCCTGCGGACGCAGGGCTGGCAGGTCCCCGACTCCCAGGCGAACTTCGTCTGGCTGCCCGCCGGTGAGCGCACCGACGAGGTCGCCGCAGCCTTCGACGCCGCCGACCTGATCGTGCGCCCGTTCTCGGGTGACGGCATCCGCATCTCGGTCGGCGAAGAGGAGTCGATCGATCGCGTGCTGGCCGTCGCGAAGTCGCTGCTCTGACACGAGAAGTCCAGATGCCGGGCACTTACGAGGAACCCCTAGGTATGCGTGACCTGGCATGCCGACGTGGGTAGCGTGGTCGGGTGACCCCGATCGAAGCACCCCTCGTTCGCGTCCTCGCCGACGACGGCAGCTACGCACCCTCGGCTGACGCCGAGCGCTACCTGCCCCTCATCGACGCGCTGACCGACGCCGAGCTCGAGCAGTTCTACCGAGACATGGTCGTCATCCGCGCGATCGACACCCAGGCGACCAACCTGCAGCGTCAGGGCCAGCTCGCGCTGTGGCCGCCGAGTCGCGGTCAGGAGGCCGCGCAGGTCGGGTCCGCGCGGGCGGCCCGCACGCAGGACACCCTGTTCCCCTCGTACCGCGAGCACGCGGTCACCCGCATCCGCGGCGTCGATCCGGTCGACATCCTCAAGGTGATGCGCGGCACCTCGCACGGCGGCTGGAACCCCCTCGATGCGAAGAACGGCAACACCCGGATCTACACGCTGGTGCTCGGGTCGCAGACGCTGCACGCCGCCGGCTACGCGATGGGGCTCAGCTTCGACGGGCGCACCGGCACGGGTGAGGTCGACCGCGACGAGGCCGTCGTCGCCTACTACGGCGATGGCGCATCCAGCCAGGGCGACGTGCATGAGGCCATGGTCTTCGCCGCCAGCTACGACGCTCCCGTGCTGTTCTTCCTGCAGAACAACCACTGGGCGATCTCGGTTCCCGTGCAGACGCAGTCGAAGGTGCCGCTGGTCGGCCGTGGCGCGGGGTACGGCATCCCGTCGGTGCGCGTCGACGGCAACGACGTGCTCGCCAGCTACGCCGTCTCGCGCGCGCTGCTCGACGAGACCCGCAGCGGCCTCGGCCCGCGCGCGATCGAGGCGGTCACCTACCGCATGGGCGCGCACACCACGAGCGACGACCCCACCAAGTACCGCGGCTCGGATGAGGAGCAGCGCTGGGCGCAGCGCGACCCGATCGCGCGGATGCGCGCGTTCCTCGAGGGGCGGGGCGCGCCGGCATCCCTGTTCGACGAGACGGATGCCGAGGCGGCGGACGCCGCCGAAGACCTCCGCCGCCGCGCCGTCACCCTCGCCTCGCCGGAGCGATCGCTGATCTTCGATCACGTCTACAGCGACCCGCACCCGCTGATGGCCGAGCAGAAGGCCTGGCTGGACGACTACGAGGCCTCGTTCGAGGGGAGTGCATCGTGACCATCGAGTCGATGCCCATGTCGAGGGCGCTGAACGCCGGCCTTCGCAAGGCGATGGAGGACGACCCGCGCGTGCTGCTGATGGGCGAGGACATCGGCCGCCTGGGCGGCGTCTTCCGCATCACCGAGCACCTGCAGCGTGACTTCGGCGACCGCCGCGTGCTCGACACCCCGCTCGCCGAATCCGGCATCGTGGGCACCGCGATCGGCCTCGCGATGGCCGGCTTCCGCCCGGTGGTCGAGATCCAGTTCGACGGCTTCGTGTTCCCCGCCTTCGACCAGATCACCTCGCAGCTCGCGAAGCTCACCAACCGGCACGCGGGTGCTCTGTCGATGCCCGTCGTGATCCGCATCCCCTACGGCGGGCACATCGGAGCCGTCGAGCACCACCAGGAGAGCCCCGAGGCGTACTTCGCGCACACACCGGGTCTGCGGGTGGTCGCGCCGTCGACGTCGAACGACGCCTACTGGATGATCCAGGAGGCGATCCGGTCGAACGATCCGGTGATCTTCCTCGAGCCGAAGAGCCGCTACTGGCAGAAGGGCGAGGTCGAGCTCGAGGCATCCGCCCTGCCCCTGCACGCATCCCGCGTGGTGCGCCGCGGCACCGACGTGACTCTCGTCGGCCACGGTGCCATGGTGACCACCCTGCTGCAGGCGGCCGCACTCGCCGAGGCCGAGGGCACGAGCTGCGAGGTCGTCGACGTGCGCTCGCTCTCCCCGGTCGACTACGGTCCGATCCTCGACTCGGTGCGCTCCACCGGCCGCATGATCTATGCGCAGGAGGCGCCGGGTCACACGAGCGTCGGCAGCGAGATCGCCGCGACCGTGATGGAGCGCGCGTTCTACGCGCTCGAGGCGCCGGTGCTGCGGGTGTCGGGCTTCGACGCGCCGTTCCCGCCGGCCAAGCTCGAGAGCACCTACCTGCCGGATGCCGACCGCATCCTCGAAGCGGTCGACCGCTCCCTCGCCTACTGATCCCCGACGGAGGACATCTCTCATGACCACCGAAACCTTCACTCTTCCCGACGTCGGCGAGGGTCTCACCGAGGCCGAGCTCGTGGCATGGAAGGTCGCCCCCGGCGACGCCGTCGCGGTCAACGACGTCATCTGCGAGATCGAGACCGCGAAGTCGCTGGTCGAGCTGCCCTCTCCGCACGCCGGCGTCGTCGGCGAGCTGCTGGTCGCCGAGGGCGTCACGGTGGAGGTCGGATCGCCGATCATCACCTTCGTGTCGGAGGCCGAGGCTGCGGATGCCGGTATCGCGGCGAACCCGACGGATCCCGCCGCACCGCCGGCGACCGACGAGGGCGGCGGCTCGGTGCTCGTCGGCTACGGCACCGGGGGAGGGGCGACCTCGCGGCGCCGCACCCCGCGACAGGCGCAGGGGCCCAGTGGGCGTGGCCCGGTGCGCTCGTCGGTGGGAGTGATCGCGAAGCCGCCGATCCGCAAGCTCGCGCGCGATCTGAACGTCGACCTCACCGAGGTCACGCCGTCCGGTGCCGACGGCGAGGTCACGCGCGACGACGTCGTGAAGCACGCCGAGCAGGCGAGCGTGTTCCGCAACATCGAGACTCCCGCGTGGGGCGCTGTGCGCGAGGAGAAGCTGCCCGTCACGCCGCGGGTCGACGACGGGCGCTCCGAGTCCATCCCCGTCAAGGGCGTGCGCAAGGCGACCTCGTCGGCGATGGTGCAGAGCGCGTACTCCGCCCCGCATGTGACGGTGTGGAAGGAGATCGACGCGACGCGCACGATGGAGCTGGTGAAGCGGCTGAAGGCCTCGCCCGACTACGCCGACATCCGCGTGTCGCCGCTGCTGGTCATGGCCCGCGCCGTGATCTGGGCCGCCCGTCGCACCCCGATGGTCAACGCGGCCTGGGTCGACACCGACGCAGGTGCCGAGATCGCCGTGCGCCACTACGTCAACCTCGGCATCGCCGCCGCGACCCCGCGCGGTCTGCTGGTGCCGAACATCAAGGACGCGCAGGACCTGAGCATGAAGGAGCTCGCCCGCGCGCTGAACCGTCTGACGCTCACCGCCCGCGAGGGCAAGACGAGCCCCGCCGACCAGCAGGGCGGCACGATCACGATCACGAACATCGGCGTCTTCGGCATGGACGCGGGCACGCCGATCATCAACCCCGGCGAGGCCGGCATCGTCGCCATGGGCACGATCGCGCAGAAGCCGTGGGTGGTCGACGGCGAGGTGCGCCCGCGCTGGGTCACGACGGTGTCGGGCTCGTTCGATCACCGCGTGATCGACGGCGACGGCATGAGCCGCTTCATCGCCGACGTCGCGTCGATCCTCGAGGAGCCCGCCCTCCTCGTCGACTGATACCCGCCTCTCGCTCCGGTATGAGTTTGTGCCGCTTCTTGCCTGTCTCTTATACACATCT
>NZ_MJIR01000068.1:0-2474 GCF_001878835.1 Microbacterium sp. AR7-10
AGATGTGTATAAGAGACAGCCCACACGTCGCCCTCCCCATGTCGCACCGCAGGTCCCACATGGCCGCCTCGATCCCGAGGATGCGACCATATGGGACCACTCGGCAGAACCGCCGGGCGCGCGGCCTCACCCGGCACGCCCCCACAACGCCCCGCAGGTCCCGTATGGCCGCCTCGATCCCGAGGATGCGACCATATGGGACGTGCGAACAGGAGCAACCGCGGGGGCTCAGCGCTCCACGCGCGTGACCGTCACGAACCGCGGCGCGTCGGCGTCGAGGTCTTCGTCGCTCAGTTCGCCGTCGCCCCCGACGGGTCGCTCGATCTCGATGTCCCACCACGCATCGGCCACGGCGGATGCCATCGGCCGGCCCCACTCGATCACCACCACCGAGCGCACGAAGTCGATGTCGAGGTCGTCGAGCTCGGCCGCCGAGCCGAGCCGATAGGCGTCGACGTGCACGAGCGGCGCTCCCTCGATCAGTGACGGGTGGGTGCGCGCGATCACGAATGTGGGGCTCTGCACCGGTCCGCGCACGCCGAGACCCTCGGCGAGGCCTCGCGTGAGCGTCGTCTTACCGGCGCCGAGCGGACCGGTGAGGATCAGCAGGTCGCCCGGCCGCAGCTGCTCGCCGATGCGCAAGCCGAGGGCCTCCATGGCATCCGATGTGCGGATCTCGTGACGCCCGAGGAAGGCGGGATCCATCGTCATGAGTGCGACCTCCGCGGCACCCGGTCGCCGATTCGCGTGACGATCTCGTAGTTGATCGTGCCGGCGGCATCCGCCCATTCCGTCGCGCTGGGCNNGCCCAGCGCGGGGTCGCCGAACAGCACCACCTCGTCGCCGGGGCGCACGTGGTCGTCGCCGACGTCGACGACGAACTGGTCCATCGCGATGCGTCCCGAGACCGTGTAGCGGCGGTCGTTGATCACGACCGGGCCGGCGCCGGATGCCTGGCGCGGAACCCCGTCGGCATACCCGAGCGGCACGAGGGCGAGAGTCGTCTCGCGCTCGCACCGGTACGCGTAGTCGTACGACACTCCCGTGCCGGCGGAGACGCGGCGCACGGCCGCGACGGCACCGCGTAGAGTCATCGCCGGGCGCAGGCCGAGGTCTGCGGAGGTGCGGTCGGCGAAGGGCGAGAGCCCGTACATCCCGATCCCGATGCGCACCGCGTCGAGCCGCGCCTCGGGGATGCCGATCGCGCCGGCGGTCGCCGCGAGGTGGCGGAACTCGGGGCGGACACCGTGTGCCTCCGCCTGCGCGACGATCTGCTCGTACCGGGCCAGCTGCGCCCGATCGTCGTCGCCGCTCGCGCCGGAGAGGTGGCTGAAGATGCTGACGACCCGCACGCGTCCCACGCGCTCGAGGCGTGCGGCCTCGGCGAAGACGCGGTCGAGCTCGGCGGGTGCGAGGCCGTTGCGCGACAGTCCGGTGTCGACTTTGAGATGGATGGATGCCGGTGGTCGCGCCGCCTCGGAGGCCGCGAGCAGCTGCTGATACGACGAGATGCCGATCTCGACGCGGGCCTCGACCGCGTCGTCGAAGCGGCGGTCGGGGGCGTGCAGCCAGGCCATCAGCGGGGCGGTGATGCCGGCTCTGCGCAGGGCGAGCGACTCCTCGATGGTGGCCGTGCCGAGTCGGGTGGCACCACCGGCGAGAGCCGCGGTCGCGACCTCGGCGGCGCCGTGGCCGTACCCGTTCGCCTTGACCACGCCGATGACCGGCACGCCGGTGATCGAGCGCAGCCGCGAGACGTTGTGGGCGATCGCGCCGAGGTCGATGGATGCCTCACGGAACGGAACGCTCATCCGCGCACTCCTCTGCTGTTCGCGCGTGCCCTCTCTCGCCGAGACCCCCAGTTCGCGCCGACACCCCTGCCTGCGGACGTTCGTACGCGGGGGTGTCGTGAGGAAATGGGTGTGTCGGCGGAGGAGAAGGAAGAGGAGGTCATGCGTCGGTCCCTTCGGCGATCACGTAGGCCATGGCGAGGCCGGCGTCGTGCGTCATGCTCAGGTGCAGCGTGGTGATGCCGCGCTCGGCGACCACCGCCGCTGTCGAGCCGCTGAGCAGGAAGAGCGGTTTGCCCGACGGCTCGGCGCCGATCTCGATCTCGGTCCAGTGCACCCCGTCGCTGCCGCCGAGCGCTTTGATCAGCGCCTCCTTGGCGGCGAACCGCGCGGCGAGCGAGGGCAGCCGGAGCCGCTGCTCGGATTCGGTGAACAGGCGCGGCAGGAGCCGGGGCGTGCGGGTGACCGAGCGCTCGAACCGTGCGATGTCGACGAGGTCGATGCCGGTTCCGTGGATCACCCTCTCAGCCCTGTCTCTTATACACATCTAAAAAAAAAAAAAAAAAAAAAAAAAAAAAAAAAAAAGAAGAAAGAAAATAGGAAACACATAAAAACAAAAAAGAGAAGAAGATACATAAAGCTACAAAAAACAGATAAGAATAAGTGACATATTACATCAAAGTT
>NZ_MJIR01000069.1:0-85337 GCF_001878835.1 Microbacterium sp. AR7-10
CCGTTCGCCACCTACATCCACGAAGCGGTGTTCGCGCCGCTCGGCATGACGTCGACAAGGCTGACCGGGTCAGCCGGCGCGGGTGCCGAATCCACCGCGGCCGACCTCGCGCGCTTCGCCGCCGAACTGCAGCGTCCCGCCTTGCTCGCCCCGCAGACGCTGGCACTCGCGACGACCGTCGCGTTCCCCGGACTCGACGGGGTGCTGCCCGGCTACGGGGTGCAGCGGCCGAACGACTGGGGGCTCGGGTTCGAGCTGCGCGACGGCAAATCGCCGCATTGGACGTCGACGGCCAACTCCGCTGAGACGTTCGGCCACTTCGGGCAGAGCGGCACGTTCCTGTGGGTGGACCCGCGGGCGCAGGCGGCCTGCGTCGCGCTCGCCGATCGGGACTTCGGGCCATGGGCGTCCGAGGCCTGGCCGCCGCTGTCGGATGCCGTGCTCACCGCCCTCCGCGGCTGATTCGGCCCGCGTCGCTCAGCGCGGCACGTCGATCACCCGCTGCACGCCGGTCCCGACCGCCGCCACCGCTCCCGCGGACAGCGCGGCGACCTCCGCCTGCAGAGCCGGCACCGCCGATGCCGGCGCCCACACCTCGAACTCCGCCGACGCCGCATAGGTGGTCTCCCCGAGCACGGCACCACTGCGTGCCGCCCAGTCGCGGAGCAGGTTGTCGAAACGTCCGGCATCCGCGTGCGCAGCAGCCAGGCGCACCTGATCCAGCACCCGCCGGTCGACCAGGGCCGCGAGATCGAGCGTCTCGGAGACCGCAGACGAGTAGGCGCGCACGAGACCGCCTGCCCCCAGCTTGATGCCGCCGAAATAGCGCGTCACCACGGCGACGACATCGGTCAGCTCCCGACGCCGCAGCACCTCCAGCATCGGGATCCCCGCCGTCCCCGACGGCTCTCCGTCATCGGACGACCGTGCGCGATCGCCGTGCAGCCCGGTCACCTGCGCACTGCAGTTGTGCCTGGCATCCCAGTACCGCCTTCTCACATCGGCGATCACCGCGTCAGCCGCCTCGGGCGCGTCCACCGGAGCCACCAGGGTCAGGAACCGCGACTTGCGGATCACGAGCTCATGCTCGACGGCATGGGCGATCGTCGCGGGCAGCCGATGCGACGACACGGACATCCGTCCAGCGTAGGCACCTGCGGGCGTATCACGCGTCGCCGCGCCTCGCCATCCCCTGCCGAGGATGCGCCGCCCCGTCGCAGAGTGGCACCACCATCCCCGATCGAAAGGACGCATGATGACGAGCATCTCCGACGCGAAGGTCGCCTTCCTCGCAACCGACGGCTTCGAAGACAGCGAACTGACCGAGCCGTGGCGGGCGGTGACCGACGCCGGCGGCACGGCGACCATGGTGTCGCCCGAGTCCGGCGAGATCACCGGCAAGAACGGTCATGCCCAGCCGGTCGACCTCGCCGCGGGCGCCGCATCGGCCGACGACTTCGACGCCCTGGTGCTGCCCGGCGGCGTCGTGAACGCCGACCACCTGCGCATGGATCGCGCCTCCATCGATCTCGCCCGCGCATTCTTCGAGCAGCACAAGCCGGTCGGCGTGATCTGCCACGGCGCGTGGATCCTCATCGAGGCTGACGTCGTCGACGGCCGCACCCTCACCAGCTACCCCAGTCTCGCGACCGACCTGCGCAACGCCGGGGCGACGTGGGTCGACGAGGAGGTCGTGGTCGACGCGGGTCTGGTCTCCAGTCGCACCCCCGATGACCTGCCCGCGTTCTGCGCGAAGGTCGTCGAGGAGATCGGCGAGGGCACGCACCGCGAGCAGCACGCCTGATTCCCGGCTGCGCGCTTCAGCCGCGCTTCAGGATCCAGCCGCCAGACTGTGAGCATGCGGATCCTGATCGTCGATGACGAAGTGCGCCTCGCCGACGGCGTCCGTCGTGGGCTGGAGGCCGAGGGCATGGTCGTCGACGTCGCGCACAACGGCGTCGACGGCCTCGCCAGGGCACGTGACGACGACTACGACGCGATCGTGCTCGATGTGATGATGCCGGGGATGAGCGGATACCGGGTGTGCCAGGCCCTGCGCGCCGAGGGCGATTGGACGCCGGTGCTCTTCCTCACGGCGAAGGACGGCGAGTGGGATGAGGTCGAGGGGCTCGACACCGGCGGCGACGACTGGCTCACCAAGCCCTTCTCGTACCCCGTGCTCGTCGCCCGGCTGCGGGCGCTGGTCCGCCGCGGAGTGCGCGAGCGTCCCGCCGTGCTGGAGGCGAGCGACCTGCGTCTCGACCCTGCCGCTCGCCGGGTCTTCCGCGGCGAGACCGAGGTCACCCTCACCGCCCGGGAACTCGCGGTGCTCGACTTCCTGATGCGCCGCCGTGACGAGGTGGTGACGAAGGCCGAGATCATCACGAACGTGTGGGGTGCCGATTTCGACGGGGATGCGAACATCGTCGAGGTCTACATCGGGCATCTGCGCGCGAAGGTCGACCGCCCGTTCGGTCGGGAGAGCATCCAGACCGTCCGTGGCGCGGGCTATCGCCTGACGGGGCGGGATGCCAGGGCATGACCTCCCCGCTGCGCTCCATCCGCTCTCGCCTCACCATCGGCGCGCTGCTGGTCGTCGCCGTCGCGCTGATCGCCGGCTCGTTCGCGGCCGTGCAGGTGCTGCGGGCCACGTTGACGGACAGCGTCGCAGCGTCCGTCCGCCAGGACGTCGACACGATCTCCGCGCAGCTCGAGCGCGGCCCCGGGCGCGTGGATGCCATCGACGACGATGTCCTCGTGCGGCTGCAGGACGTCGGCGATGACCACGGCGGCGAGCGCGACGAGGACGACACCGCAGGGCCGGCCCCGGATCAGACGAACGACGACGACGCCCGCGCCCTGCCCGTCGTGCGAGATGACCGCGCCCAGCGCATCGAGGTCGACGGGGAACCCTACCTCGCCGTCAGCGAGCAGACCGATCGCGGCACGCTCACCGTGGCGCGACCGCTCGACGGCGTCGAGGAGGCGGTGTCGGCGTCTGCCGTGCTGCTGGCGGTCGCCGTGCCGCTCGTGCTGGGCCTCGTCGGGCTGGTGATGTGGGTGGTGGCGACCCGCGCGCTCGCTCCCGTCGAGCGGCTGCGCCGGCAGGTGGATGCCATCGACGCGGCAGGCCTCGACCGACGGGTGGACGCCGCGCGAGACGACGAGCTGGGTGCGCTGGCCCGGACGATGAATCGGATGCTGGACCGTCTGGAGCACTCGCAGATCACGCAGCGCCGGTTCGTCAGCGACGCGTCGCACGAGCTGCGCTCGCCCCTGGCGACGATCCGCCAGCACGCGGAGGTGGCGGCAGCGCATCCGGAGGCGAGTTCTCTGCCTGCCCTGAGTCGCGTCGTGCTCGACGAAGGTGAGCGGATGCAGGAGCTCGTCGAAGGACTGCTGCTGCTGGCCCGGCTCGACGAGGGCCGCGACGCCCCCGTGGCGCCGACCGATGTCGACGACATCGCCCTGGCCGAGGTGCAGCGGCTGCGTGGCATGGGAATCGCCGTCGACGCCAGCGGGATCGGGCCCGGCCGCGTCGTCGGGAACGCAGCGCTGCTGGCTCGTGCGGCGCGCAACCTCGCCGACAACGCGGCCCGGCATGCCCGCGAGCGGGTGTCCATCCGCGTGGTCGAGCAGGGCGAGAGAGTGCTGCTGCAGGTCGAGGATGACGGGACGGGGATCCCGGTCGAGCAGCGCGAGCACATCTTCGACCGCTTCGTGCGGCTCGACGAGGCGCGAGCGAGGGATGCCGGCGGCAGCGGCCTCGGACTCGCCATCGTGCGAGAGATCGCTCTGGCGCACGGCGGCGAGGTCACCGCATCCGACGGCGCCTCCGGAGGGGCGCTGATGACTCTGGCCCTCCCCCGGTCCGCCGAAGCCTGAACGCGTCTTCAGGCGGCTTCAGGAGCGGTTCACCGCCCGCAGAGCACAGTGGAGACATGGACAACGACGAGAAGACCCCTGCCCCCTCCGACGACCCAGCAGGCCGCGACGCGGGCCACCCGGCCGGCGCGGCTGCCGAGGCTCCCACCGAGCGCCTCGACGACGCCGTCGCGCCCGCGCCCGCAGGCTCGCCGGCCGCCGACGCCCCGTCCGAGGTGAAGAGCCCCGCACGCAGCCGCAATCGCCGGATCCTGATCGGTGCCGGTGCCGCCCTCGCACTGCTCGCCTTCGGCGGCGGCGCCTTCGCCATCGGCGCCGCCGTGGCCGATGACGACGACGACCGGCCCGGCATCCATGCACCCGGCTCCCGCGACGCGGACGAGCGCGGGGGCCGGCCCGGGAATGGCTCTGACGATGACCGCCGAGACGATGACGTTCAGCCCGGTGACGCCGGCGCGGTGTCCGTCCCCGTGGATGCTGCGGCGCTGCGCACGGCCGCGGAGACCGCGGTCGAGCACGCGTCCGCCGAGGGCATCACCTCGATCGAGGTCGAGCGCGGCGGGTACGACATCGACGCCCGCCTGGCCGACGGCACCGGCGTCGACCTGTTCGTCACCGCCGAGGGCGCCGTGCGCGAGCGCGGGAGGGACGACGACGGTGACGATCCGCTGATCGACCTCGCTCAGCTCGGCGACATCCTCGCCGCTGCCCAGTCGGCCGCCCGCGATGAGGGCGCGACCGAGACGACCTTCCACGCGCTGTCGACCAGCTCCTCCGGCGCCGTCTACGAGGTCGAGCTGCTCGGTGGCGACCGCACCGACGTCGAGGTCGAGCTCGACGCCGAACTCGGCGTGGTGCGGGTCGACGTCGACAGCTGAATCAGGCAGCTCGCAGAGCCGGGGGCGGTGCATCCGTCCCCGGCTCTGTCATGCGCTGACGGTGGGTGCGGTCAGCTGCACCAGCGTGCGCACCGTGTTGCGGTTGCGGGCCGTGCCCGCGGTTCCCAGGGCACGATCGAGCACGGCCCGCGTGAGCTTGCTCGAGGCGACGCCGCCCTGACCGTAGTCGATCCACAGCTCATGCCCGACGAGCGCGACGCGCTCACCCTGCTGCAGCCGGTCGGTGAGCTGCGCGACGGCTCCGGGAGCGGCATCGCCCTCGAGGAACATCGCGTGGACCATCCTGTCGAGCGCGGCGTCGGGGAACGGATCGTCGCGCTCGGCCCGTACGAGCTGATCGTGCGTGCGGGCGATCACCGGGGTGTCGACGCCGAATTCATCGGCGACGAGCGCCCGCACACTCGCGCATGCGACGGCCAGGTCGTCGGGCGCATCGCAGATGATGTTGCCGCTCGCGATGTAGGTCGCCACGTTCCGCAGGCCGCCGCGCCCCGACAGCAGCGCTCTCAGCTCGGCCATCGGCACCCGGTTCGCCCCCGAGACGTTCACCGCCCGCAGCAGCAGTGCGCAGCGCTCGGTCATCGTCCGGTGGGGGCGAGTTCGGCGCCGGCGTGCGCGAGCTCGGCCAGGGCGGCCGCGCTCGACTCCTCCGCGACGCCCGCGACGAGATCGGTGAGCACCCGCACCCGGATGCCGTGCGCGATCGCGTCCAGCGCGGAGGCTCGGACGCAGTGGTCTGTGGCGATGCCGACCACGTCGGCGTCGGTCACGCCGTGCGCGGTGAGGATCTCGGCCGTGCGCTCCCCGCCGTCGGTCACGCCCTCGAACACCGAGTAGGCCGGGAGGCCCTGGCCCTTGCGCACATGGTGGGTGATGGCCGCAGTGTCGAGCAGGGGGTCGTATTGGGCACCCTGCGTTCCGGCGATGCAGTGCGTCGGCCAGGTGCCGACGTAGTCGGGCTGCGCCGAGATGTGCCCGCCGTTGTCGCTGTCGGGATCGTGCCAGTCGCGTGACGCGACGATGACGTCGTAGTCGGCGGCGTGCTCGGCCAGCAGCGCCGACACCGCCGAGGCCACCGCGTCGCCACCTGCGACGGCGAGCGCACCGCCCTCGGTGAAGTCGTTCTGCACATCCACGATGAGAAGAGCCCTGGTCATGCACCGAGCGTACGCGTCGGACAGGCGCTGCGGCGTCCGTACCGTGATGCGCTGGGACCCGCATTTGACTTGCCCCGGGCGATTGCTACCGTGGAGAAGCGGGCCGGACACGCTCGCAGCGCTGCCGCCCGGTGACGAGCGCCCGCCCGCCGAGGACCCGAGGTCCGCTCGCGGGCGCGCCACGACGAACCGCCTGCGTCGTGAGCAGCGCCCGTTCTCTCCGGCTCGCGGGAGGCTTCGGCCTTCCGCGCACGCGCGCGTCGCTCCTCGGCGGGGGCGACATCCGCGCGCGTGCTCCCCGAGAGAAGGAACCGTATGCCGGCCAGTATCCGTTTCGCCCCCGTTCCGTCCGTCCGTCTGCTCACCGGCCCTCTGAAGGCCACCCTCCCGTCCCGTTAGCGCTCTCTTCTCCCGCCCCCCGGCAGTGCCGCCGGCCCTTCGACAAGAGAGAGAAACGTGGAAAACCTGCAAACCCTCGCCGGACCCGTCGTGGTCCTGCTCATGCTGCTGTTCTTCGGCGGCAGCCTGTACATGTCACTGCGCATCCGCAAGCGCACCGAGAACGCCGACGGCTACATGACCGGCGGCGGGAGGATCGGATTCGGCATCTCAGCCGCATCGATGACCGCCACCTGGATCTGGGCGGCGTCGATGTACGCCTCAGCCACCTCCGGCTACACCTACGGCATCTCCGGCCCCATCCACTACGGGCTCTGGGGCGCTCTGATGATCTTGCTCATCTACCCGTTCGGCAGGCGCATCCGGCGGGTGGCGCCCAAGGCGCACACCATCGCCGAGGTGATGTTCGCCCGCCACGGCCGCTCCAGTCAGCTCATGCTCGCCGGCTCCAACGTGCTCGGCAGCATCATCAGCCTCACCTCGAACCTCATCGCCGGCGGCGCGCTGATCTCGATGCTCTCGCCGTTCACGTTCGGGCAGGGCATCCTGGCCATCGGTGCGGGGGTGCTGCTCTACACGCTGTGGTCGGGATTCCGCGCGTCGGTGCTCACCGACTTCGCGCAGGTGTGCGCGATGCTGGGCGCCGTGATCGTGATCATCCCGGTCATCTTCTTCGCGGCCGGCGGACCGAGTCTGTTCGAGACGGGCGCGTCGAACCTCACCCCTCAGCAGGCGGACTTCTTCTCGTCCGACGCGTTCTTCAACCAGGGTGCGCCCTACATCGCCGCCGTGCTGGCATACGCGATCGGCAACCAGACCATCGCGCAGCGTCTGTTCGCCGTGCGCGAGGACCTGATCAAGAAGACGTTCGTCACCGCGACCTTCGGCTACGGAGCCACGATCATCGGCATCGGCATGCTGGGCGTCATCGCCCTCTACGCCGGGATCACGCCGGTGGGCGGCGACGTGAACAACCTGATCCCGCAGATGGCCGCCACCTACCTGTCGCCCCTGCTGCTGTGCGTCTTCTTCGTGATGATCATCGGCTCGCTCTCCTCGACGGCCGACGCCGACCTCACCGCCCTGTCGTCGATCGTGATGGCCGACATCTACGGCCAGAACGTCGCAGGCAAGAAGCGGGCGAACCCGCGGACCATGGTGCTGATCGGCCGCATCACGATGATCGTCGCGATGGTAGCCGGCCTGTTCTTCGCCGGAAGCCAGCTCAACATCCTCGACCTGCTCGTGTTCGTCGGCGCGCTCTGGGGTGCCCTGGTGTTCCCCGTGATCGCCAGCTTCTACTGGAACCGCGTCACGAACCTCGCGTTCTCCGTCTCGGTGGTGGTGGCCCTCGCCGCCTTCCTGCCCGTGCGCTTCGAGTGGGTCGAGCTGGCCGGGCCCGTCGCAGTCGTCTCCGACGTGCTCTCGACGATCGGCATCGGCGTCGTGCTGGGCCTGATGGCCTTCGGCTTCTTCGGCAAGCGCGTGGCGCTGATCGTCGCGACGGTGGCGACGCTGGCATCCGCTCCGTTCACCATCGGCTTCCTGCACACCTACCCGGTGCTGTCGGGCTCGCTGATCGCCTACGCGGTGTCGACGATCGTGTGCGTCGGGCTGACCCTGCCCAGCAGGAAGGCGGACTTCGACTTCGACCTGATCAAGCAGCGCACCGGCGATTTCGACTCCGTCGACACCGACGAGCTCAACACGGAGCTGCTGCAGCTCACCGAGACCGAGAAGCGGCTGTCGGCCGAGAACGAGAGGAACTGATGGAGATGTCCCCCATCGCATTGACCGCCTACCTCCTGGTGTGGCCCGTGATCGTGACGGGAACGCTCACCGTGATCGTGCGCGCCTTCGTCAAGGAGGCGAAGCAGGCCAAATCCGAGGGCCGTTCGATCATCTGATCGCTGGCTCCCACGGAGACGACTGCGGGCCCGGGATGCTGTGCATCCCGGGCCCGATCTGAGCCACCTGTCAGGATCGAACTGACGGCCTTCCCATTACGAGTGGGATGCTCTACCACTGAGCTAAGGTGGCGTGCGCAGCGGACTGCGGCACAGGAAACGATCCTACTACGACGATCGGGCGCGCGCGAAACCGGGCAGGCGCCGCACGATGCTCACTCGCAGCGCAGGCCGTCGTCGGGAACCGTCCCGTCGATGAGGAAGCTCTCCACCGCGTCGTCGACACAGCTGCTGCCCTTGTTGTAGCCGGTGTGTCCCTCCCCCACTCGGGTGACGAGCACCCCGTTCTCGAGCTGCTGCGCGAGAGACTCCGACCACTCGTAGGGCGTCGCCGGGTCGTTGGTCGTCCCGACCACGACGATCGGCCCCGAGCCTGTCGCGGCGATCGGCTCACGCACGCCGACCGGCGGGTACGGCCACACCTCGCACGGATCGGGGCCCTGCCAGTACGGGGCGAACGTCGGCGCGAGCTTCTCGATCTTCGCGATCGCCGCAGCCTCCGCGGCCGGGTCGTCCTCGACGGGGTAGTCCATGCAGTTGTAGGCCCGGAACGCCTCGGAGGAGTTGTCGGCGTAGGTGCCGTCGGGCTCGCGCCCGTTGTAGCTGTCGGCGAGCGCGAAGAGCACCGACGGGTCACCCTGCAGCACGGCGGTGAGACCCTGGGTGAGATACGGCCAGCTCTGCTCGCTGTACATCGCCGTGATCACGCCGGTGATCATCGTGTCGACGGTCAGCATCCGCCCGTCGCCGTTCTCGATCGGCGTCCGAGCCACCGTCGCCAGCAGCGCCTGGAAGTCGGCGATGGCCTCATCGACCGAGCCGTTGAACGGGCACTCGGCGGTCGAGACGCAGTCGGAGAGGTAGGCGCGCAGCGCCGACTCGAAGCCGACAGCCTGCGTCGTGCCGACGTCCAGCCCCGGCACGGACGGGTCGATCGCCCCGTCGAGCACCAGCCGCTGCGCGCGTTCGGGGAACAGCTTCGCGTACGTGGCGCCGAGGAAGGTGCCGTACGAGTAGCCGAGGTAGTTCAGCGTCTTGTCGCCGAGCACCGCTCGGATCAGATCCATGTCGCGCGCCGAGTTCACCGTCGTGATGTGGGGCAGCAGCCCGTCGCTGTTCGCCTCGCACGCGTCGGCGTACTGCTGGTTGCGCGCGGTGATCTCCGCCTCCCACTCGGGGGTGTCTCGTGGAGCGTCGAGCACCCCGTAGTTGTACTCGTCCATCTGCTCGGCGTCGAGACAGGCGACCGCGCTCGAGCGGCCGACGCCGCGCGGGTCGAAGCCGATCACGTCGAAGCGCTCGATCAGGTCGGGTCCGACGGCGTACTCCAGACTCTGTGCCACGAAGTCGTAGGCGCTCGAGCCCGGGCCGCCCGGGTTGATCAGAAGCGACCCCTGGAACTCTCCGGTCGCCTGGTGGCGGATCAGCGCGAGCGTGAGGTCGCCCGCCGTCGGATCCTCCCAGTCGCGCGGGGCCGTGACCTCGGTGCAGTCGAACCGAGCTCCGCATGCCTCCCACTCGAGTGCCTGCGAGTAGTACGGCTCCAGCTCGGCCGGTACGCCGGATGCGTCGGGGTCTCGGGAGATGGAGGTCGGTGCGTCCGGGATCTGCGCGTAGAGGCATCCGGAGAGCACGAGCGACGCAGCGGCGAGACCCGCCAGCACAGCGGCCGCGCGCCGCAGCGGGCGCAGGGATCGAGACCTGACGATTCGGTTCACGGGGTCCTTCCGCTGGAGACCGTCACGAGAAGACTCTCGACGGCGAGGAGGGGTGCGACGTTGCGCTCGAGGGATTCGCGGGTGGCGGCCACCGCATCCAGCACGATGATGGTGCGCTCGACCGACCACGCGTCTGCGATGCGGTCGAGCTCATCGCGCAGTTCGCGGTTGATCAGCTCGTCACCGCGCCCGAACTGCAGCATGACGACGTCACGGTACAGCGACTGGAGGTCGGTGAGCACCCGGTCGATCCCGTCGCGCAGGCTGCGCGTCGCGCGCTTGCGCTGATCGTCTTCGAGGGCGCTGATCTGCGCGCGCAGCGCGGTCGGAACGGCCTGCCCTTCGGCGATGCCCACGGTGCGCAGCAGTGCGGCCCGCTCGGCGGCGTCGCGCTCGGCGGTGAGCGCCTTCGCGTCGTCGGTCGCGGCCTGGATGATCCGCCCGGCCACCTCGACGGCCGTGCTGACTCCGCGAACGCCGAGCACGGCGCGCAGCGTCTCGTCACGTCGTCGGCGTGCGTCATCGTCGGTCGCCAGCCGCTGCGCCATTCCGATGTGGCGCTGCGCGTGTCTGGCGGCCTGCTCGGCGACTGCGGGGTCGACCCCGGTGCGTGCGGCGACGAGCCGGGCGACATCGTCGACGTCGGGCTCGCGCAGCCGCAGGGCCCGCACGCGCGAGCGGATGGTGGGCAGCAGGTCTGCCTCGCTGGGCGCGCACAGCACCCACACCGTCTTCTCCGGCGGTTCTTCGAGGGCTTTCAGCAGCACGTTGGACGTGCGCTCGACCATGCGGTCGGCGTCTTCGACGATGATCACCCGATAGCGTCCGGCGGACGGCGCGAAGTACGACCGCTCGACCAGTGCGCGGGCCTCGGCGATGGTGATGATCACCTTGTCGGTGCGCAGAGCCGTGACATCGGGATGGGTTCGCGCGAGCACCTGACGCATCGTGGCCTCATCGCTCGGATCCTCAGCGATCAGCGCGGCGGCGAACGCGTACGCCAGCGTGGAGCGCCCTGAGCCCGGGGGGCCGGTGATCAGCCAGGCGTGCGAGAGCGACGCCGGATCGGCTGCGGCCTGGCGGAGGGTCTGCACGGCGGCATCCTGCCCCCATACGTCCGTCCAGGGGAACGGCGCGGTGGCGAGGGCGGTCATGCTCTCCAGCCTATCCGCGGGGCCGACATCGGCCGATGCCCTGCGTGCTCAGACGATCACCGACATGCGCGCCCGGATCAGCACGGCGATGTCGTCGGGGTCGAGCGAGGCGTCGACGACCAGGAACCGCTGCGGCTCGGCTGCGGCGAGCGCGAGATAGGCCGATCGCACGCGGGCGTGGAAGTCCTCCCTCTCCGCCTCGAGGCGGTCGAACGGCTTGTCCTCGGCGTCCAGCCGGCGCCGCGCCGTCGACGGATCGAGGTCGAGAAGCACCGTCAGATCCGGCAGCGCGCCTTCGGTCGCCCACAGCGAGAGGTCGCGCACCTCGGTCGCGTCGAGCACACGTCCGGCACCCTGATAGGCGACGGACGAGTCGAGATAGCGATCCTGGATGACGATCTCTCCGCGCGCCAGCGCAGGTCGCACGACCGTCGCGACATGGTGCGCGCGGTCGGCGGCGTACAGCAGAGCCTCTGCCCGGGGCGCGATGTCGCCGCGGTGGTGCAGCACGATGTCGCGGATCAGGACGCCGACCTCGGAGCCACCGGGCTCGCGCGTGCGCAGCACGGTGCGGCCGCGCTGCTGCATCCACTCAGCGAGCAGGCCCGCCTGGGTGGTCTTGCCCGAGCCGTCGCCGCCCTCCAGCGTGATCCACAGTCCCGGCCGTTCCGAGGTCACGAGCCTGCCCGGGCCGCTGCGCGCGCCGCATCCGCCTTCGCGATCGCGTTCGCCTTGCGCGTGGCCGCGGCCTTCTTCGCGGCCTCGGAACGCGCAGCCGCCTTCTCGGCATCCGACGTCGCGGATGCCTTGTCGGCCGCCGGCTTCTTCGCGGCCGGCTTCTTCGCGGCCGGCTTCTTGGCAGGTGCCTTCTTGGCAGGTGCCTTCTTGGCGCCCCGCTTGGCCGCAGGTCCCTTCGCGCGCTTGTCGGCGAGCATCTGCACCGCGATCTCGAACGTCACGTCATCGGGCGTCTGACCCCGCGGGATCGTGACGTTGGTCTCGCCGTCGGTGACGTAGGCGCCGAAGCGGCCGTCACGGATGCGGATCGGCTTGCCGCTGACCGGATCGGCCTCGAACTCCTTCAGCGCGCTGGATGCCTTGCGCCCGCCGTACTTCGGCTGCGCGTACAGCTCGAGCGCCTGCTCGAGCGTGACGTCGAAGATCTGCGACTCGCTCTCCAGCGAGCGCGAGTCCGTCCCCTTCTTCAGGTAGGGCCCGAATCGACCGTTCTGCGCGGTGATCTCCTCACCGGTGGCAGGGTCGGCACCGACCACACGGGGCAGGCTGAGCAGCTGCAGCGCGGTGTCGAGGTCGATCGTGTCGACCGACATCGACCGGAACAGCGACGCGGTGCGCGGCTTCGGAGCTGCGTCCTTCTTGGTCTTCTTCTTCGGCTTGTCGACGACCTCGCCGGTCGCCTCGTCGACGGAATCGTCGTCGGAGACCGGATCGTTCTCCTGCACGTACGGACCGAAGCGGCCGTCCTTGACGACGATGATCTTGCCGTTCTCGGGGTTCTCGCCGAGCACGCGGTCGCCGGCCACGGGTGCGTCGATCAGCTCGCGCGCCTTGTCGGCGGTGAGCTCGTCAGGCGCCAGGTCCTCGGGCACGTTGACGATGCGCGGCTTGGCCTCGGGGTTCGCCGGGTCCACGACCTCCAGGTAGGGACCGTACTTGCCGAACCGCAGGGTCGCATCGTCGGTGATCCGCGTCGAGTTCAGCGCTCGCGCGTCGATCTCGCCGAGGTTGTCGACGACCTGTCGCAGGCCCACCTGATTCTCGGAGCCGTAGTAGAAGGACTTCAGCCATTCGACGCGGTTCTGCTCGCCGCGGGCGATGGCGTCGAGGTCGTCTTCGAGGGCCGCGGTGAAGTCGTAGTCGATGAGGTCGGCGAAGTGCTGCTCCAGCAGCCGGACCACGCTGAACGCCAGCCACGTGGGCACGAGCGCCTGGCCGCGCTTGGTCGCATATCCGCGATCGATGACGGTGCCGATGATGCTGGCGAAGGTCGAGGGCCGGCCGATGCCGTGCTCTTCGAGGGCCTTCACGAGCGACGCCTCGGTGTAGCGCGGCTTCGGCGTGGTGCGGTGGCCCTTCGCGACGGATTCGCCGATGGCCAGTTCGTCGCCGACGGCGACCGCCGGCAGCGACTGGTCGGCTGACGAGTCCTGCGCGTTGCGCTTCTCGTCGCGGCCCTCTTCGTACGCCTCGAGGAAGCCCTTGAACGTGTAGACCGTTCCGGATGCGGTGAACTCGACCTGCTTGCCGGCAGCCTCGGTCTCGAGGGTGATCGTGGTCGTCTCGTACTTGGCATCCGACATCTGGCTGGCGACGGTGCGCTTCCAGATCAGGTCGTACAGGCGCTGCTCTTCGCGGTCGAGACCCGAGGACACCGACGCCGGGGTGCGGAACGTCTCACCCGACGGACGGATCGCCTCGTGCGCCTCCTGGGCGTTCTTGCTCTTCGACTTGTACACGCGAGGCTTCAGCGGCACCGCCGAGTCGCCGTACAGCGCGACCGCCTGGCTGCGCGCGGCCTGGATCGCCTGCGTGCTCAGCGCGACCGAGTCGGTGCGCATATAGGTGATGTACCCCTTCTCGTAGAGTCGCTGGGCGACGCTCATCGCCTGCTTGGCACTCATTGAGAGCTTTCGTCCGGCCTCCTGCTGAAGCGTGGACGTGGTGAAGGGCGCGTAGGGGCTGCGGGTGCCGGGTTTCGCCTCGACCTTGGCGACGGTCGCGGCGCCCGCGGCGTCGACGGCGGCGGCGAGCGCCTCGGCGTCGGCCTCGGAGAGCACGACGACGGCCTTCTTGAGCTTGCCGGTGTCGTCGAAGTCGGTTCCGCGGGCCAGCTGCCCGCCGTCGACGCGCACGAGACGCACGCCGAACGCGGCGCCGGTCGACGACGCCTGCGCCTCGACGTCCCAGTACTCGGCCGAGACGAAAGCCATCCGCTCGCGCTCGCGCTCGACGACCATGCGCGTGGCGGCCGACTGCACCCGCCCGGCAGAGAGACCCGACTTGACCTTGTACCAGAGCACCGGCGAGACGTCCCACCCGTACAGGCGGTCGAGGATGCGACGGGTCTCCTGTGCGTCGACGAGCGCCAGGTCGAGCTCGCGCGTGTTGCCCACGGCGGCCTGGATGGCGTCCTTGGTGATCTCGTGGAAGACCATGCGCTTGACCGGCACCTTCGGCTTGAGCGTCTCGAGCAGATGCCAGGCGATGGCCTCGCCTTCGCGGTCCTCATCCGTGGCGAGCAGCACCTCGTCGGCGCTCTTCAGCGCGCGACGCAGCTCGGCGACCGTCTTCGTCTTCCGATCGGACACCACGTAATAGGGGTCGAAGCCGTTCTCGACGTCGATCGAGTACTTGCCGTACGCCTTCTTGTCCTCGGCGGGGATGTCCTTCTTGTCCGCGAGGTCGCGGATGTGACCCACAGAGCTGAGCACTTCGTAGTCGTCGCCGAGATATCCCTGGATCGACCTCATCTTCGTCGGGGACTCGACGATGACGAGCTTCTTGCCTTGTGCCAAGGGGCGTCCTTTCTTCGAAGCACACCATACACACCGCGATCCCGGCGTGAGCCGAGAGCTCGTCAGACGAGTGGGCTGACGCGCGGGCGGTGCGAGGGGCGTCGCACGTTCAGCTTTTCGGCGGCCCCGCTCGGGCGCGGGCGACGGCGACCAGTCCAGAGTACGCGGAACTGACCTCCACCGTCGCCGTGAGGGCGTCGACCGCGCACGAGACGAGTCGCGATCCGGATGCTTCCGCAACCCGCGCCGCGAGAGCACAGGCGTCCTCCCCGGTGATGACGGCCCCGGAGACGACGTCGGCTGCGGCGAGCGCTGCGGCGTCGGCCGCTCCGGCCGTGCGCTGCGCGGTGACGGCGGCGCCGCCCATCGCAGCCAGTCCGAGCGATAGGGCGGCCGCGACCGTGACCACGCCGGCGGCGAGCGCGGTCCCGCTCATGCCGCACACCGTTCCCGCCCCGGGGCGGAGGGCTGCGCGGAGGTCACAGCCCACCGGCCAGGGCACAGCTCGATGCGCTCAGCGGCACCGAGATCAGCCGACCGATGCGCATGTCGAGGGATGCCGTCACGCAGACGAGGTCACCCGCCGACCGGGATGCCGATGACGCGCCGTCCACGGCATCCCGGATCACCGCGGCTGCTCGAGCAGACGTCTCGCCCCGCCCCAGCAGACGGGCCGCGTCGGCTGCGGCATCCTGCAGCGAGACCTGCGTCGCGGCGGCGGCGAGCGCCCCGACACCGAACGCGATGGCGATGAGCGCCGCCGGCAGCGCGACCGCGAGCTCGGCGGCGACCGACCCTCGGTCGCCGCCGAGCTCGCGAGAGGAGCGTGGCATCAGGCGACCGTGAGCGCCCGTCGGACGAGGTCGGTGAGGATGCCCCTCACCTCGTCGGAGCGCATGATCACCACGAGCAGACCGGCGAAGGCCACGGCGGCCATCGTCGTGATCGCGTATTCGGCGGTGGCGGCTCCTGTCTCGTCGGTGAACAGCTCGGCCGCTCGGCTTCTGGTGAGCGGGGGCAGCGGGTCGGTGCAGGGTGCGGTCATGGTGTTCCTTCTCTCTTGTGCGGGGCGACTCTCGCCCTCGACGTGTCAGATGTGCAGGGGCGTGGAGGCGAGCACGCTGAGCATGAGCGGCGCGACCCCGAGCAGGAGGAATGCGGGCAGCGTGCATGCACCCAGGGGCAGCAGCAGCTGCGACGAGAGCCTGGCCGCGCGCACGCGCCCTCGTACACGCGACTCGTGGCGCTGCTGCGCGGCGGTCGCGCGCAGCAGCTCGCCGGCCGGAACTCCGGCGGAGCGCGACAGCTCGAGCACCGCGTCCGTGGTGCTGCGATCGTCCGACAGCGCGGCCGGGCTGTGCTCGACGAGCCGCAGCGCCCGCGGGATGCCGACGCCGCCGGCGAGCGCCACCGCGACCAGTTCGGCGTGCATGCCCGGGGTGCCGCTCTCGGGCTGCGCGGCCCGGACCATGCGTCCGGTCCACCAGCGCGCAACGAGAACCAGAGCGGCGCCGAGCACGACGCAGGCAATGCCGAACGGGTTGCTCACCAGCACGCCGACCGTGTCGAAGCCGAGCGCGAACCCCAGCAGCAGTCCGGCGAACGGCAGCCAGAGCAGCAGTCGCGCGGTCCCGGTCGGCTCGGCAAGCGCGACCCGCACGTCGTCGGCGGCGGAGGCGGCATCCTGCAGCGACTCCGACAGCGCCCGCAGCACGTCGGCCAGCGGAGCACCGACGGTGGTCGCGATCTCCCAGGCTGCGGCGACGTCCGACCACACCCCGTTCTCCGCGTCGATCGCGCCGACGAGCTCGGCCCCGGCGTCCACCCGCGCGACGATCCGACCCGCGACGGCGTCGCCGGTGTCTGCGAGATGGCGCCACGCGGTGTGCGGGCGGGTTCCCGCCTGCAGCAGCACGGCCAGCGTGCGCACCGCGGCAGCGGCCCGCTGCGGGTCGTTCTGATGCGGGCGCTGACGCCGCCACCTCACCACGGCTGCACCTCCTCCATCGCCAGGCGATCGCCGCGCAGCACGAATCTGCCCGCGTGCGCGATGCGCCGCCGCCCGTCCGTGCCGCGCTCCAGATGCAGCACGACCGTGAATGCGCTGACCACCTGTCGAGCCAGTGCCGTGGCATCCATCCCCGCGAGCGCGCCGAGTGCCTCCATGCGTGCCGGCACGTCGGCCAGCCCTGAGGCGTGCAGCGTTCCCGCGCCGCCGTCGTGGCCGGTGTTCAGCGCGGTCAGCAGCTCGCGCACCTCCTCGCCACGACACTCCCCGACGACGAGCCGGTCGGGCCGCATGCGCAGCGACTCACGAACGAGCATCGCGAGCGTAATGCGGCCGGCGCCTTCGAGGTTCGCCTGGCGCGCTTCGAGCGAGATGTGATGCGGATGCCGGGGGCGCAGCTCCGCGACGTCCTCGATGGTGACGATCCGCTCCCCCTCGCCCACCTCGGACAGCAGTGCGGCGAGCAGCGTGGTCTTGCCCGTGCCGGTTCCGCCGGTGATCAGCACATTGGCCCGCTCGCGCACCAGCCGCGCCAGCCAGTCGCGCTGCGCGTCGCCGAATGTTCCGGTGGCGGCGAGCGCGGCGAGGTCGGCGCCGAGCACGCGGGGGATGCGCACCGACAGCGCCGTGCCGGTGACCGAGACCGGAGCGAGGACGGCATGCACGCGGATGCCCGAGGCGAGCCGCACGTCGACGCAGGGCGACTGATCGTCGAGGTGGCGCCCACCGGCGGCGACGAGGGCGACCGCGAGGTCGCGCACCTCGCGCTCCGACGCGCGCCACGTCGGCACTCGCTCGGCACCGCGGCCTCGATCGACGTAGAGACCGTCCGCGCCGTTGACGAAGATGTCCGTCACGGCGGCGTCGCGCACATGCTCGGCGAGCGCACCCAGGGCAGGATCCACGTCGACGACGGCGTGCTCGGCGTGCGCGTCGGGCTGTCGGGCTCGGAGGACGAACGGTTCGGGCATGCGACGACGTTAGGCGGGCGTCGGCGCCCGGCGCGGCCGGATTCCCACGTGATGTGCACAACTGCGTCGTGGCCTGCCCTGTGCAGACGGACCGGCCCTGCAGACGACTGCGCGGCAGAGCGTCCGCAGACGGACGGGCGGCACCTCACGGGGGGAATGAGGTGCCGCCCACGCGCGGCCCGGAGATGAGGGGGGCACCCGGGCGCGCTGAAGCCGTATACGAATCGGCTGAGGTCAGTGTACGCACCGCTCGCGAGATGCGGCAAACCCCCGCCACTACCGACTTTCGACAGTAGGCCGCGCCCTGCGCCGGGACTAGATTCGCCGTGTCACGGTCGTGTCTCGGCACGATCACCCGACCGCGCAAAGGAGCGAGTGCATGAGCAGCCAGATCGACCACCTCCTCGACGAGGCCCGCAGATTCCCGCCGTCAGAGGAGTTCGTCGCTCAGTCGATCGACGACCCCGCCCTCTACGAGCGGGCCGCCGCTGACCGCGAGGGCTTCTGGGGCGAGCAGGCCAGGGAGAGTGTCCACTGGCACAAGCCGTTCACGCGCGTGCTCGACTGGTCGAACCCACCGTTCGCGAAGTGGTTCGACGACGGCGAGCTCAACGTGGCATACAACTGCCTCGACCGGCACGTGGAAGCAGGTCACGGCGACCGGGTGGCCATCCTCTGGGAGGGAGAGCCCGGCGACGAGCGCCGCATCACGTACGCCGAGCTCACCGATGAGGTGAAACGTGCCGCCAACGTGCTGCAGGACCTCGGCGTCGGTCAGGGCGACCGCGTCGCCATCTACCTGCCGATGATCCCCGAGGCCGTCATCTCGATGCTCGCCGTGGCTCGCCTCGGCGCCATCCACTCGGTCGTGTTCGGCGGCTTCAGCGCCGACAGCCTGCGATCGCGGATCGACGACGCCGGAGCCAAGCTCGTGATCACCGCCGACGGCGGCTACCGCAAGGGAAAGGTGTCGGCCCTCAAGCTCGCCGTCGATCAGGCACTCAGCGACCGCAATGGCGAAGGCGAGCAGCAGACCGTCGAGCACGTGCTCGTCGTCAGGCGCGGGGGCAACGAGGTCGACTGGGACGACGAGCGCGACGTCTGGTGGCACGATGTCGTGCCGCAGGCATCCGGTGAGCACGAGGCTCAGGCCTTCCCCGCCGAGAACCCGCTGTTCATCCTGTACACGTCGGGCACGACCGGAAAGCCGAAGGGCATCCTGCACACGTCCGGTGGGTATCTGGTGCAGGCCGCCTACACGCACAAGTACGTCTTCGACCTGCACCCTGAGAGCGACGTCTTCTGGTGCACGGCTGACATCGGCTGGGTCACCGGGCACAGCTACGTGGCGTACGGCCCGCTGGCCAACGGCGCCACCCAGGTTCTCTTCGAGGGCACGCCGGACTCGCCGCACCCCGGCCGGTGGTGGGAGCTGATCGAGAAGTACGGCGTGACGATCTTCTACACCGCGCCGACGGCGATCCGCTCGTTCATGAAGCTCGGTCGTCAGATCCCGCAGAAGTTCGACCTGTCGAGCCTGCGCCTGCTCGGCTCGGTGGGCGAGCCGATCAACCCCGAGGCATGGATGTGGTACCGCGAGGTCATCGGCGCGGACAGGACCCCCATCGTCGACACGTGGTGGCAGACCGAGACGGGTGCGATCATGGTCTCCCCTCTTCCCGGCATCACCGCGACCAAGCCCGGTTCCGCCCAGGTGCCCATCCCCGGCATCTCCATCGACGTCACCGACGACGACGGCAACGAGGTGGGCAACGGCAACGGCGGACTGCTCGTCATCACCGAGCCATGGCCGTCGATGCTGCGCGGCATCTGGGGCGACCCGGAGCGATTCAAAGAGACCTACTGGGACAAGTTCAAGGACAAGGGGTACTACTTCGCCGGTGACGGCGCACGTCTGGACGAGGACGGCGATCTGTGGCTGCTCGGCCGCGTCGACGATGTGATGAACGTGTCGGGTCATCGCCTGTCGACGACCGAGATCGAGTCGTCGCTGGTCGCTCATGAGGCCACCGCCGAGGCCGCCGTCGTGGGGGCGTCGGATGAGACCACCGGCCAGGCGGTGGTCGCCTTCGTGATCATCAAGCAGAGCTATCTCGAGGCGCATTCGCCGGAGGGCCTGGCGACTCTGCTGCGGGGCTGGGTCGCCGAGCAGATCGGCCCGATCGCCCGTCCGCGCGATGTGTACGTCGTGAACGAGCTGCCGAAGACCCGATCGGGCAAGATCATGCGGCGTCTGCTGCGCGACGTCGCCGAGGGCCGCGAGGTCGGCGACACGACGACGCTCGCCGACACCATGGTGATGAGCACCATCACCAGCCAGGTCAAGTAGCGGGCACACCAGCGAAGCGGCCCTCCGATCGAGATCGGAGGGCCGCTTCGCTCATGCCGGAGCCGTCAGCGGGCTCACGCGAGGATGAAGGTCACCTCGACCTCGACGGGCGTGTCCAGCGGCAGGCTGGCGACGCCGACCGCGGCACGGGCGTGCTTTCCCGCGTCGCCGAAGATCTCGCCGAGCACCTCACTGGCCCCGTTGACGACGGCCGGCTGCCCGGTGAAGGACGGGTCGGATGCCACGAAGCCGCCCACCCGCAGCACGCCGGCGATCCGATCGATGCCGCCGGCGGCCTGCGCGGCCGCGGCGAGGGCGTTCAGCGCGCAGGTGCGGGCGTAGCCCTGGGCATCCGCCGCATCGATCTCGGCGCCCACCTTGCCGGTCGCGGGCAGCGCGCCGGCGACGAACGGCAGCTGACCGGACGTGTAGACGAGGCCGCCGTGCACGACGGCGGGGACGTACGCGGCGACGGGTGCGGCGACGGCCGGCAGCTCGATGCCGAGCTCGTCGAGTCGGGCGGCGACGCTCACTGCTGAGCTCCGTCGAACTGACGCGACGCCTCAGCGGCGGCCGCGAGCCCGGCGTTGGCCGTCGAGTCCTGCGTGATGGGACGCTTCAGGTAGGCGACGAGGCCACCCTCCGGCCCCTGGACGACCTGCACGAGCTCCCAGCCCTGCTTGCCCCAGTTGTTGAGGATCGCCGCCGTGTTGTGGATCAGCAGCGGCGTGGTCAGATACTCCCACGTGATCATGGCACTCCTGTGCGTCGGCGACGAACGGCACGGGATGCCGAAGCGTCGAGGCTCTTATTCAGGGAATTCCCTTAACATCAGCGTATGCCTCAAACGAAACGCACGCTGTCTGGTGTGCTCGTCGGTCTGCTCGGCCTGGTGGGCCTGAGCGCGGTCGCCGGGGTTCTGGTCACCGCAGCCGTCACTCCCGCCATCGCCGTCGCCGGAGTGACGGGTTCGCAGGCGCTGACGATCTTCGACAACCTGCCGAACAGCCTCACCCCCAACCCGCCCATGGAGCCGACGGAGTTCTACGGAACCGGCGAAGACGGCAAGCCGTTCCTGCTGGCGAAGTTCTTCGACCAGAACCGGGTGCCGGTGACGTTCGAGCAGGTCTCGCCGCTGCTGTACGACGCGATCCTCTCGAGTGAGGACAAGAACTTCTACGAGCACGGCGGCGTCAATCTCCTGCAGACCATGAAGGCCGCGGTCGAGAACTTCACGGGCTCGTCCTCTCGTGGCGCGTCCACGATCACGCAGCAGTATGTCAAGAACGCGCTGATCCAGGAGTGCGAGCAGGGAGTCTCTCCGAACGACGAGGACTACGACGTCAAGATCCAGCAGTGCTTCGAGGGTGCAGCGCAGTCGAAGGGCGCGGAGGGCATCGAGCGCAAACTGCAGGAGATGCGCTACGCGGTGCAGATCGAGAAGGACTACTCCAAGAACGAGATCCTGCTCGGCTACCTCAACGTGTCGAACTTCGGCGGCACCACCTACGGCATCGAGGCCGCAGCCAACCGCTACTTCGGCACCAGCGCCGCCAAGGTGACGCTCGTGCAGGCCGCGACGCTGGCGGGCATGGTTCAGGAACCCAATCTGCTGCGCATCGACCGGCCGGAGGAAGGCACGTGGACCGACAAGGACGGCGTCGCGCACAACACCGCCGCCGACGGATATGCCACCACGAAGGATCGCCGTGACTACGTTCTCGGTCAGATGCTGAAGAACGGGCAGATCACCAAGGAGCAGCACGACGCCGCCGTGGAGGCGCCGATCGAGCCGAATCTGACGCAGACCACGCAGGGCTGTGGGGCGGCAGGCACCAACGCCTACTTCTGCCAGTACGTGAAGTCGGTGGTCGAGACGGACGAAGCGTTCGGCGCGACGCCGGAGAAGCGGCTGGAGAACATGCGCCGCGGCGGCATGAAGATCTACACCTCGCTCGACATGCGGGTGCAGGGTCCTGCCGTGCAGTCGCTGCGCGATCGTGTGCCGCCCTCGATGCCCGGCATCCTCGTCGGCGGTGCCGGTGTCTCGATCGAGGCGTCCACGGGCCGGATCCTCTCGATCGCGCAGAACACCGACTTCAGCGAGTCGGCGAACGCGAGCCTGGCGAACGGGCAGTCGTCGCAGGTTTTCGCCGCGGACAAGAAGCACAACGGCTCGACGAACGGGTTCGAGACCGGGTCGACATGGAAGCTGTTCACGCTCCTGCAGTGGTTGGAAGAGGGACATTCGGTCAACGAGGTGCTCGACGGCCGCTACCCCGTCGTAGGCCAGTTCTCGCAGTGCGGCGGCACGTACACCCTGACCCGTGACAAGTCGTCCAAGAACTTCGGAAACGGAAGCGGTTCGGTCAGCAGCGTGCGTCGGTTCACCGCCGCGTCGCTGAACAGCGGCTTCCTCGCGATGGCGAAGCAGCTGGATCTGTGTGACATCAACAAGATGGCCAAGCGTCTCGGTGTCCACTACGGCAACATGGGGGACGTCACCACGGACGGTGAGGCTCCCAACGACCCGTTCGGCACTGTGCTCGGCTCGAAGTCTGTGGCCCCGATCCAGATGGCGGGCGCTTATGCCACGGTCGCCAACAAGGGCATCTTCTGCGAACCTCGCGTCATCGACAAGATCATCGGACAGGACGGCGATGAGATCCCGGTTCCGAAGACGAGCTGCACGCAGGTGATCACACCCGAGGTCGCCGCCACCGCCGCCTACGCACTGCGCGGGGTCATGGAGGGCGGCACGGGCACAGGCGCGAATCCGTACGACGGCATTCCGGTCATCGGCAAGACAGGCACAGCTGAGACGTCGCACACGATGCTCGTGGAGTCGAGCACCAAGGTGACGACGGCGGTCTGGGTCGGGAACGTCGACGGTCGCAAGGACTTGAGAGATTTCTGGGCGAACGGGACACGTCTCAACGACATTCGCTATCCGCTGGCGAGGGACATCCAGCGGGCCGCGAACGCCGTCTACGGTGGGGACCGGTTCCCCGAACCGGATTCCAACCTCACGCGTCGCGTGATGAAGGATCTCCCCGACGTGGTCGGCAAGACGATCGACGAGGCCACGCGGATCCTCGATTCGGCCGGGTTCTCCGTGCAGGTCGGCGATGCTGTCGACAGCACCCTGCCCAAGGGCACGGTGGCGGAGCAGAATCCCGGCGCCGGGCGAGTGGCCGGCGGGGCGACCATCACGCTGCGTCCGAGTTCGGGGACGTCACCCGACGCGGGTGAGACAGTGCCGAAGGTCACCAAGATGAAGTACAACCAGGCCAAGGCTGCGCTGGAGGACGCCGGTTTCCGCGTCTCGGGCGAGGGATGCAAGAACGGGTCGACCGTGACCGGCCAGGACCCCGCTGCCGACGCCACCGCAGCTGAAGGCAGCGCGGTGACGCTCACCTGTGCGAGCGACGGGTGACCCGTCGGGTCGCCGCGCACCCGGCCCTCATCGCGCTCGGCGCGGTGGGGGCCGTCGGCGTCGGCGCTGCGGTCTGGGGAGTCGGCATCGAACGCTACCTGTTCACGGTGCGCGAGACCACCGCCGCCGCTCTGGTTCCGGGCAGCGCGCCGGTGCGCGTGCTGCACATCTCCGACGCGCACATGGCGCCGTGGCAGCGGCGCAAGCAGCAGTGGCTCGCATCGCTCGTCGAGCTCGAACCCGACCTGATCGTGAACACGGGCGACAACCTCGGGCATCGGGAGGGCCTCGCCGGAATCCGTCGGGCACTCGCCCCGTTCGCGGGCATCCCCGGCGTCTTCGTGCACGGGTCGAACGACGTGCACGCGCCCGCGCCACGCAATCCGCTCAACTACTTCCGCGGCCCCTCCCTCGAGCACGGCGAACCTGAGCTGCTCGATACCGCCGCGATGGACGCGTTCTTCACCGACGAGCTCGGGTGGGTCGATCTGAACAACACGGCCGCGCGGATGGACGTCGGCGGCAACAGCATCGATTTCGTCGGCGTCGACGATCCGCACCGCGGCTGGGACGACTTCGACGCGCTCACCTCCGCGATCGCATCGCTCGATGCGCCCCCCGCCGGCGGTTCTCGCATCGCCGTGGCCCACGCGCCGTACCGGCGTGTGCTGGACTCGTTCGTCGCTCTGGATGCGGACGCGCTCTTCGCCGGACACACCCACGGCGGACAGGTGTGCCTCCCCGGCTTCGGCGCGCTGGTCGCCAACTGCGACATCCCACTGAAGCAGGCGAAGGGTCTGAGCAGCTGGTCGCACCGTGGCCGCTCGGTGCCGCTGAACGTCTCGGCCGGCTGCGGTCATTCGATCCACGCGCCGATCCGGTTCGCCTGTCGCCCGGAGGCGACGCTGCTGACACTGACCGCGCGATCCTGACGCGCCCGGACGCGGCGCGCGATTCGTGCTCGCGCCGCGCGCCATGTAGACTTGAACGGTTGCAATCACGGGGTGTGGCGCAGCTTGGTAGCGCGCTTCGTTCGGGACGAAGAGGCCGCAGGTTCAAATCCTGTCACCCCGACAGCATGCAGAAAGGGATCCGCCGGAGGCGGGTCCCTTTCTGCATTGCCCACGATGTCCGTGGATGCGCGGGACAGCAGAATCCGCGCATCGCCCGCCGTCAACCCCAATAGGCTGGATCATGATGACGCACCCCCGCCTGGTCGCATTCGACCTCGATGACACGCTCGCCCCGTCGAAGGGTGAGATCGACGACCGCATCGCGGATCTGCTCCGCGAGCTGCTGCGGCGGGTGGAGGTCGCGATCATCTCCGGCGGCAACGAGCAGCAGTTCCGCACGCAGGTCATCGGCCGCCTCGACGGCCTGACTGCCGACGAGAGCTCTCGGCTGCACCTGCTGCCCACCTGCGGCACCCGCTACCTCCGCCACGACGGCACCGCGTTCGCCACCGTGTACGCGCACGACCTGAGCGAGGACGAGAAGACGGCCGCGCTCACGGCGCTGCGGGAAGAGGCCGAGCGGCTGGGCCTGTGGGAGGCGGAGCCGTGGGGCGACATCCTCGAGGACCGCGGCTCGCAGATCACCTTCTCCGCACTCGGTCAGCGCGCCCCGCGAGACGCCAAGCACGCCTGGGACCCCACCGGAGAGCGTCGAGCCGCGTTGCGCGACGCCGTCGCTCCACGGCTTGCGGGCCTCGAGGTGCGGTCGGGAGGGTCGACGTCGATCGACATCACTCGCGCCGGCATCGACAAGGCGTACGGCATGCAGAAGCTCGTCGAGCACACCGGCATCCGTCTCGACGAGATGCTCTTCTACGGCGACCGGCTCGACGAGGGCGGCAACGACTATCCGGTGCAGGCCATCGGCGTGCGCTCGATCGCCGTCGACGGCTGGCAGGACACCGCCGACAAGCTGGATGCCCTGATCGCCGCCCTTCCCTCCCCCGCCGCGCGCTGAGCGCAGGCGTCAGCGCGGGATCGGCGCGAGCCGCGCCAGCTGGGTGACGTGCTTGGCCTCGAGTTCGGCCAGGGTCGAGACGCCCAGCAGCCGCATGGTGCGCTCGATCTCGCCGCGCAGGATCTCGATGGTGCGGTCGACGCCTGCTCGCCCGCCCGCCATCAGTCCGTACAGGTATGCGCGACCGATGAGGGTGAAATCCGCGCCGAGCGCGACGGAGGCCACGATGTCCGCGCCGTTCATGATCCCGGTGTCGATCATGACCGTGAAGTCGTCGCCGACGGCCTTGCGGACGTCGGGCAGCAGGTGGAACGGGATGGGTGCCCGGTCGAGCTGACGGCCCCCGTGGTTCGACAGCACGATGCCGTCGACGCCGGCGTCGCGCAGACGCAGAGAGTCCCCGACGTTCTGCACGCCCTTGATCACGATCTTGCCCGGCCACAGGTCGCGGATCACGGCGAGATCGTCATAGCTGATGGTGGGGTCCATGGCCGCGTCCAGCAGCTCGCCGACGGTTCCGCCGGTGCTGCTCAGTGAGGCGAACTCCAGTTTCGGGGTGGTGAGGAAATCGAACCACCACCAGGGCCGCGGGATGGCATTGATGATCGTGCCGAGCGTGAGCTGCGGGGGGATGCTGAACCCGTTGCGCTTGTCGCGCAGCCGCGCGCCCGCGACGGGCGTGTCGACGGTGAAGTGCAGGGTGTCGAATCCGGCGGCGGCGGCGCGGCGCGTGAGCTCGTAGGAGATCTCGCGATCGCGCATGACGTACAGCTGGAACCAGTTTCGGCCGGGAACGGACCCCTGCGGCTCCCGACGTGTGACGTCACGCACGCCTTCGATGGACGTGGTGCCGAGGGTGGACAGGGTGAAGGGGATGCCGGCGGCGGCGGCCGCTCCGGCGCCGGCGACCTCGCCCTCGGTCTGCATCAGGCGGGTGAAACCGGTGGGCGCGATACCGAAGGGCAGCGCGGACGGTGCGCCGAGGATGTCCACCGTGGTGTCGACATCCGGAGCAGGCTTGAGGATGCCCGGGTGGAACTCGACGTCCTGGAAAGCCTGGCGCGCCCGCGAGAGCGACAGCTCCCCTTCGGCACCACCGTCGGTGTAGTCGAAGGCGGCCTTGGGCGTCCGGCGCTTGGCGATGGTGCGCAGGTCGTCGATGGTGAGCGCCGCGTTCAGGCGGCGCTTGCGGCCGTCGAATTCGGGCTTCTTGAACTGCATGAGCTCGAGCAGCTCGGCGGGCTTGGGCAGCTGGCGGGTGACCATCGGCGGGTTCCTCTCGGGTGGGCGGGTCAATGGGCGCCGGGCAGCAGCCCGGCGGCGGCGGAATAGCCGGTGATATGGGCGTGGACGAGAGCGCGTGCGTCGTCGCCTCGAGCGACGGCGTCGACGATGGCGTGATGTTCGGCGCGCAGACGCGCCGCCATGGCATCCCAATCGCCGATCCGCTCTGCGCCGGCGAGGACGTACGACTCGATGGCGGTGCGCAGGCCCGCCATCATGGCGGCGAGCACGGTGTTACCGGATGCGTGGGCGAGAGCGACGTGCAGTTCGGCGTCGAGCGCGAGGAACTCGCGCGGGGTGAGGTCGGAATCCATCGCCTGCAGGGTGGCGCGCACGGCCGACAAATCGCGCTCCGGGGCGGCGCTCAGGCGTGTGACCACCGCGTCTTCGAGCGCGAGGCGGGTGTCCAGCACGTCGCCGAGAGGGAATCCCTGGGCGGCGATCTGCAGCCGCAGCAGGGTGGACATGCCGCCGGACGGGACGGCGGTGACGATCGCCCCCGCCTGCGGCCCGGAGCCCGTGGCGGTGCGGATCAAGCCCATCACCTCGAGCACACGCAGCGCCTCGCGCACACTCGAGCGACTCACGCCGAGGTCGGCCGCGAGGTCGCGCTCCGACGGCAGCCGCTCCCCGGGCTTCACCTCGCCATCGAGCAGGCTGGCCTCGATGCGCTCGAGCACCGTGCGCCAGGCTCGCTGCGTCGCGCTCAGCTCCGGCATCCGTCCTCCTGTGGTCAGACCACAGGCTACCCGGTGTGGTCAGACCACGCAAACGACCTCAGTCGAGCATGCCGCCGGACTCGTCCAGGTAGCAGTTGCCGCACAGCGACTCGTAGGTGACCTCGGCACCGTCGATGGCGACCTGGTCACCCGAGAAGACGAAACGGCCGTCAACCATCCGGCCGTTGAAGACCGCCTTCCGGCCGCACCGGCAGATGGTCTTGAGCTCCTCGAGCGAGTGGGCGACCGCCAGCAGACGCGCTGAGCCGGGGAACGCATGCGTGCGGAAGTCGTTGCGGATGCCGTACGCCATCACCGGGATGCCGTCGAGCACAGCGATGCGGAACAGGTCGTCGATCTGATCCGTCGTCAGGAACTGCGCCTCATCGACCAGCAGGCACGCGACGTCGTGCGGCTCGGCGGACTGCAGCCCCGCACCGCGCACACGCTCGCGTTCTCCGGTGAACAGCGCACGGGCTTCGTCGTGCGGCCCGATGAGGAAGTCCACCTCGCGCGTCATGCCGAGCCTGCTCTCGATCTGCGACGCGCCCTTCGTGTCGATCTGCGGTTTGGCCAGCAGCACGCGCTGCCCGCGCTCCTCGTAGTTGTAGGCGGCTTGCAGCAGGGCGGTCGACTTGCCGGAGTTCATCGCGCCGTAGCGGAAGTACAGCTTCGCCACGGTCGCGCGATCAGGCCGTGAGCGACAGGACGGACGCGGTCTCGCTCATCGACTTCTCGGCGGCCGCCGCATCGTCGTTGAGTCGACGTCCCATCGTCGGGATGAGGCCCTTGAGCTTCGGCTCCCAGCCGGCGTAGTGCTCGGGGAAGCAGCGCTTGAGGAGGCCGAGCATGATCGGCACCGCGGTCGAGGCACCCGGCGAGGCGCCGAGCAGCCCGGCGATCGTGCCGTCCTCGGCCGCGACGACCTCGGTTCCGAACTGAAGGATGCCGCCCTTCTCGGGGTCCTTCTTCATCACCTGCGCGCGCTGACCCGCCTGGATCAGCTCCCAGTCCTCATCGCGCGCGGTGGGGACGAACGTGCGCAGGTTGTCGACCTTCTTGCCGTGGCTCTTCACCAGCTCGCTGATCAGGTAGGTGATGAGATCCGGGTTCGCGAACGCGACGCGCAGCATCGGCCACAGGTTGTGCGGGCGCACCTGAGTGATGATGTCCAGCATCGAGCCGTGCTTGAGGAACTTGGGGCTGAACGTCGCGAACGGGCCGAACATCAACGACTTCTCGCCGTCGACGACGCGGGTGTCCAGGTGCGGCACAGACATCGGCGGCGCACCGATCGCAGCCTGCGAGTACACCTTGGCCTGGTGCTGCGCGACGAGCTTCGGGTCGGTCGTCTTCAGCCACTGGCCCCCGATCGGGAAGACGCCGTAACCCTCGATCTCGGGGATGCCGCTCTTCTGCAGGAGTTTGAGGGCCCAGCCCCCCGCGCCGACGAAGACGAACCGTGCCTTCACCTCGCCGGGGGTGCGACCGATGACGTGGCGGTACTTGACGAGCCAGCTGCCGTCGTCCTGACGCTTGAGGTTGCGCACCTCGTGGTCGGTGCGCACCTGCACCCCGGACTCGGCGAGGTGGTCGAAGAGCTGGTGCGTCAGGGAGCCGAAGTCGACGTCGGTGCCGGACGGCACCCTGGTCGCAGCGAACGGCTCGCCCTTGCGGCGCTTCTGCATGAGCAGCGGTGCCCACCTGTTGATGACGCGCGAGTCCTCGCTGTACTCGATGCCCTCGAACAGCGGCTGATCCTTGAGCACCTCGTAGCGGGCCTTGAGGAACGCCACATCCTTCTCGCCGCGCACGAACGTCATGTGCGGCACGGAGTTGATGAACGTCGACGGACCGTCGAGGATGCCGCGCCCGACGAGCGTCGACCAGAACTCGCGGCTCTGCTGGAACTGCTCGTTGATCGAGATCGCCTTGGCGGGGTCGAGCGAGCCGTCCTTGCCCTGCGGCATGTAGTTCAGCTCGCACAGCGCGGCGTGACCGGTGCCGGCGTTGTTCCACGGGTTGGAGCTCTCTTCGGCGACGTCGCCGAGTCGCTCGTAGGCGACGATCTTCCAGTCCGGCTGCAGCTCGTGCAGCAGGGTACCCAGCGTGGCGGACATGATGCCCCCACCGATCAGAACGACATCGACGGTTTCGGTCACCAGAACAGTCTAGTCATCCGGAACAGCGCGGATTTCCGCCGGACCGGGGCGCCCAGCACCCCGGCCGGGCGGCTCAGAGCGCGGCGGGCGCGAGGCGCGCGGCGAGCTCCTCGGCGATCTGCACGGCGTTGAGCGCCGCGCCCTTGCGCAGGTTGTCGTTGCTGATGAAGAGCACCAGTCCCCTGCCCTCGGGGGCGGACTGGTCGGCGCGGATGCGGCCGACGAAGCTCGGGTCCTTGCCCGCCGCCTGCAGCGGGGTCGGCACCTCGTCGAGCACCACACCGGGGGCGGATGCCAGCACCTCGCGCGCACGATCGGGGGTGATGTCCCGCGCGAACTCGGCGTGGATCGACAGCGAATGTCCGGTGAAGACGGGAACCCGAACGCAGGTGCCTGCGACGCGCAGGTCGGGAAGACCCAGGATCTTGCGGCTCTCGTTGCGGAGCTTCTTCTCCTCGTCGGTCTCGTTGTCGCCGTCGTCGACGATGGAGCCGGCGAGCGGGATGACATCGAAAGCGATCGGCGCGACATACTTCTCCGGGGCCGGGAAGTCCACCGCGGATCCGTCGTGCACGAGGCGCAGCGTGTCGCCCTGGGCGAGCACGCCCTCGACCTGGCCGAGCAGCTCCTCCGCACCGGCGATACCCGAGCCGGACACCGCCTGGTAGGTGCTGACGATGAGACGTTCGAGGCCCGCCTCGGCGTGCAGCGCCTTCAGCACGGGCATGGCAGCCATGGTGGTGCAGTTCGGGTTGGCGATGATGCCCTTGGGCCGCTCGTCGATGGCATCCGGGTTCACCTCGCTCACCACCAGCGGAACCTCCGGGTCCATCCGCCAGGCGCTGGAGTTGTCGACGACGACGGCGCCCGCCGCGGCGAACGTCGCCGCGTAGGCGCGGCTGGCCGTCGCACCTGCGGAGAACAGCGCGATGTCGATGCCCGAGGCATCCGCGGTCTCGACGTCCTCGACGATCACGTCGACACCGCCGAAGTCGATGGTGGTGCCCGCGGAGCGGGCGGAGGCGAACAGCCGCAGCTCGCGCACCGGGAACGAGCGCTCGATGAGGATGTCGCGCATCACGGTGCCGACCTGGCCGGTCGCGCCGACGATGGCGATCGAGAGTCCGGAATCGGAGATACGGGTCATGGGGGATCCTTGGCGTGCAGGCGATGCGCCAGGCTCAGCCCCAGGGTGCGGACGCTGCGCCTGGCACCGATGTCAGGGTTGCGGTGAGTCTATCGGGTCGCCGACGGCTGCGGGTCCGGCATTTCAGAGGCGCGGTCAGCGGCCGGTGCCGGCGTGCACGACCGCCTCGATCTCGCTGTCGAGGCCGTAGGCGCTGTGCACGGTGCGCGCGGCCTCGGCGAGGTCGTCGCCGCGGAGCACGACCGAGATGCGGATCTCGGAGGTGGAGATCATCTCGATGTTGATGCCGCCGGCGCTGAGCGCCTCGAAGAGGATCTCCGAGACGCCGGAGTGCGTGCGCATCCCGGCGCCCACGACCGACAGCTTGCCGATCTGGTCGTCGTGCAGCAGGCTCTCGAAGCCGACCTCGCTCTGCTCAGCGGCGAGCGCCTTGAGCGTCGTCGGGGCATCGGCCTTGGGCAGCGTGAAGGAGATGTCGGTGCGGCCGGTGGATGCCGCAGAGACGTTCTGCACGATCATGTCGACGTTCGCGCCGGCCTTCGAGACGATCTTGAAGATCTCGGCGGCCTTGCCCGGCACATCGGGCACACCGGCGACGGTGATCTTTGCCTGGCTGAGGTCGGTGGCGACTCCGGCGACGATCGGTTCTTCCATGGCTTCTCCCTCGGTGGCGCGCGGGTTCTTCATGCCCGCGCCCAGAACGTACGTGCCCTCGGCCGACGAGAAGGTCGAGCGGGCGTGGATGAGCACACCGTGACGGCGGGCGTATTCGACGGCGCGGATGTAGAGCACCTTGGCGCCGTTGGCGGCGAGCTCGAGCATCTCCTCGCTGGAGACCTGCTCGAGCTTGCGGGCCCGCGGGATCACGCGCGGGTCAGCGGTGTAGATGCCGTCGACGTCGCTGTAGATCTCGCAGACATCGGCGTTCAGGGCGGCGGCGAGGGCGACGGCGGTGGTGTCGGAGCCGCCACGTCCCAGCGTCGTGATGTCGCGGGTGTCGCGATTGAACCCCTGGAAGCCGGCCACGATGACGATCGCGCCCTCATCGAGCGCCTCCCGCAGGCGCACCGGGGTGACATCCACGATGCGTGCCTTGCCGTGATGCGAGTCGGTGATCATGCCGGCCTGGCTGCCGGTGAACGACCGTGCCTCGAAGCCCATCGAGTGGATCGCCATGGCGAGCAGCGCCATCGAGATGCGCTCACCGCTCGACAGCAGCATGTCCAGTTCGCGCGGGGCGGGGATCGGCGCCACCTCGTGCGCGAGGTCGAGCATCTCGTCGGTCGTGTCGCCCATCGCGCTGACGGCGACGACGACGTCGTGACCGGCACGACGGGTGTCGACGATGCGCTTGGCGACGCGCTTGATGCTCTCCGCGTCGGCGACGGACGAACCGCCGTACTTCTGCACGATCAGGGCCACGATCACTCCCGGGGACGAAGGGCGGATCCGCCCAGGCTCATTCTACAAATCACGCCCATGCCGCCTCACGCATGTGACGCCTGGCCGGTCCGGGCCGGCACCGTCACCGCCGGTCGTCGGAATCGGGCCGGGTCTCGGACACGATGGCCTCGGCCGTCTCGGCCGTGGTGATCGGCCCCGTGGTGAGGTCCGGCGCCGAGGCCCGCGGCCGGAGCCGCCCGCCTGTCGCGGCGAACCAGCATCCGATCAGCACGATGGGGAACCCGATCAGCAGGCCGGGTGTGAGCGGCTCGGCCAGCACGATGGCGCCCAGCACGACCGCGACGATCGGGTTGACGTAGGTGAACAGCGGGGCCCGCACCGGGCCGACCTCGCGGATCAGCGCGAAGAACGCGACGAACGCGAGGGCGGTGCAGACGATCCCGAGCAGCAGCAGCGACACTGTTGAGCGGATGGTCGGCACGTCGTGCTGGGTGAGCAGCGCCGCCGGCAGGTACCCGATTCCGATGGCGAACAGCGCGAGCGTGATCGTGCCGAGCGACGGCACGTCCTTCAGCTTGAGGGCGATGATGAAGGGCGCGATCGCATACAGCACCGCGGTCAGCAGGACCTCGCCGATCGCGAACGCGCTGCTCGGACCGTGCGGGAACAGGCCGGGCCCGGCGACGACGACGGCGACGCCGGCGAAGCCGAGCAGCAGACCCCCGAGCCTGACCGGAGCCAGTGCTGAGCGGTCTCCGCGCAGCAGCGCGATGATCACGGCGAACAGCGGCACGGTCGACACGAGCAGCCCGGTGAGACCCGACGGCAGCTGCGTCTCGGCGTGGCTGAGCAGCAGGAACGGCCCTGCCATCTCGACCAGGCCGAACGCCAGCACCCAGGGCCAGTGCTTCCACGCCGCGGCGAGCGCGCCGGCGCGCAGCGCGAAGGGCAGCAGGATCAGACCACCGAGCAGAGTGCGCCCGGCGACCACGGCCGGCGGTGAGAACGAGTGCACCGCCTCCTTGATGAACAGGTAGGTGATGCCCCACACGAACGCCATGATCGCGAACAGGATCCACCCTCTGCGGGTGAATCCCGCGTGGTGAGCGCTCATAGGCGGCGACGGCCCTCGAAGGCCCGTCCCAGCGTCACCTCGTCCGCGTACTCGAGGTCTCCTCCGACAGGCAGCCCGGATGCCAGTCGCGACACGGTGATCGACATGCTGGTCAGCAGGCGGCTGAGGTAGCTGGCTGTCGCCTCCCCCTCGAGGTTGGGGTTCGTGGCGAGGATGACCTCCTGCACCGTGCCGTCGGCGAGGCGGGTCATCAGCTGCGCGATCCGCAGGTCGTCGGGACCGACGCCGGCGATCGGGCTGATCGCGCCACCGAGCACGTGGTACAGACCACGGAACTCGCGGGTGCGTTCGATCGCCGCCACATCCTTGGCATCCTCGACGACGCAGATCAGCTCAGGGTTGCGGCGGGGGTCGCGGCAGATCGCGCAGCGATCCTGCTCGGACACGTTGCCGCACACCTCGCAGAAGCGCACCCGCGCCCGCACCTCGGTGAGCAGCTCGGAGAGCCGAGCGACGTCGAACGACGGCGTCTGCAGGATGTGGAAGGCGATGCGCTGCGCGGACTTCGGCCCGATGCCGGGCAGACGGCCGAATTCGTCGATGAGCTCCTGAACGATTCCGTCGTACATCAGTTGAACCTCGAGGGGGGCTGGTAGGGCTCTTCACGCAGGAACTTCGCACCGAGCACCTGCCGGATCACGGCCTCACCGCGGCGCTCGACGCCATCCGGCGCCTGGGGTCGACTCGGCGGCTGCGGCACCTCTCGGAGCGACGGGCGCGCGGACGCCTGTGGTGGCGTGGCCACGGAGTCCCGTGCCGGGGCGGCCTCGACCGGGCCGCCACCCTGGCGACGGGGCTCGTCGTACTCCGGGTCGTACGGCGGCTCGTCGTCATACGGCGGATAGTCATCCGGCGGCGGAGGCGCGTCGATGTCTCCATCGTGCGGTGGCGCGGAGGCCGAGGCTGCGGCCTCGACCTCGGCCGGCTCGTCGTCGACGGGGAACTGCGGCTGCGCGGCGGGCGATGCCGCCACGGGGACGGCGGGCGCCGCGACGAGCGGGGCCGCGTGGTCCGGGGCGGAGAACGGGTCCGGTGCTGGTGACGGGACCGGTGCCGGGACCGGGACCGGGGCCGATGACGGGATCGGCGCGACAGCCCAGTCGGTGACCGCGGCCGCGGCGGAGCGGGTCCCCCCGGATGCTGCTCCCCCGGAGCCCGCTCGCGGCTTCGCCGCGGCACCGCCACCCGCATCGCGCAGATCCTGCGGACCGCTCATCGGGTTCGCCCAGCCGGCTGCGGGAGCGTCATCCCCTGCCGCCGCGGCATGTGCCGCGGTCGCACCGGGTCGTGATCCGGTGGGCGAGGATCCGGTGGGAGCGGGGTCGGTCGACGCCGCGCCGGGGCCCGAACCGGTGGGAGCGGGGCCCGCGGGCGCCGCGGCTCCACCACCGCCGGGCGGCAGGGGCGCCGGGCGGTACTTCACGGTCACGCCCAGTTCCTGCTCGATCGCCGTGCGCAGGTGATCCGATGTGCTCTTGCCTGGCGTGGTGCCCTTGAACCGCGGCACATCGCTCGGACTCGAGAAACCGAGGGTGAGCACCCCGGAGGCCGCGTCGAACGCGAGCGGCTGGATGCCGGTGACGACCAGCCAGGAGGTGCGGCTGATGCTCTCCAGGCGGGCGAGCACCGCGGGCCATGCCGCGGCGATGCGCTCGAAGGTGACGGGTCCACTCGATGCGGGAGCGACGGCCCCGGCATCGGCCGGGGTGGACGCGGCTGCTTCCTGGGCGTCGGCGGATGCGCTCTCCGCGGTCGACGCGGCGGTATCGGGTGCCGGGGCCTCGACCGCGCGAGCGAGCGGCGAAACCGCAGCGGAGTCGTCGGCGGAGGGCGCGTCCGCAGACGGCACGGCACCCTTCATCGTCGCCGCGACGGGGCCCGACGCGGTGAGGTTCTCGACGATCACCGGGGAGACCGCGGGCGCGTCCGCAGGGGCGGGGGGCGCCGCAGCGGCAGCATCGCCCGCAGCAGAGCTCGATCCCGCGGGCGACGCGGCACGGGCTGGCGCGTGCGCAGCAGCAGCAGCAGGCGAGGCCGTTGCGGCAGGAGCCGGGGTCGCCGCAGCGGGAGCCGGGGCAGGTGCGGCGGCATCCCTCGGCGATCCCGCGAGCACACGCGCGACCATCAGCTCGAGGTGCAGCCGCGGCGACGTCGCCCCGCTCATGTCGTCGAGCGCCTGGCTCACCAGGTCGGCGGTGCGGGAGAGGCGCGCCGCGCCGAAACCGGCGGCCTGCGCCTGCATGCGCTCCATCTCGTCGGCGGGGATGCCGCGCAGCACCGCCGACGCACCGTCGCCCACCGCCTCAATCACGATGAGGTCGCGCAGACGCTCGAGCAGGTCGTCGACGAAGCGCCGCGGGTCCTGCCCGGTCTGCACGACGCGGTCCACGGCGGGGAAGGCCGCCGCGGCGTCTCCGGCGGCGAGCGCGTCGACGATCTCGTCGAGAAGTGCGGCATGCGTGTAGCCGAGCAGCGCGACGGCCCGCTCGTAGGTCACGTTGCCCTCATCCGATCCTGCGATCAGCTGATCGAGCAGCGACAGCGTGTCGCGCGGCGATCCCCCGCCGGCGCGCACGACGAGCGCGAGCACTCCCTGCTCGACCTGCACGCCCTCCTCACCGCAGAGCTTCTCGACGTACTCGAGCATCGCCGCGGGCGGCACCAGCCGGAACGGATAGTGGTGCGTGCGCGAGCGGATCGTGCCGAGCACCTTCTCGGGCTCGGTGGTCGCGAAGATGAACTTCACGTGCGCCGGCGGCTCCTCGACCAGCTTCAGCAGGGCGTTGAATCCCTGCGGAGTGACCATGTGCGCCTCGTCGAGGATGAAGATCTTGAACCGGTCACGGCTGGGCGCGAAGGTCGCCCGCTCGCGCAGGTCGCGCGCGTCGTCGACGCCGTTGTGGCTGGCGGCGTCGATCTCGACCACATCGAGTGAGCCGCCCCCTGCCCGGGACAGCTCGACGCAGCTGGGACAGACGCCGCACGGCGTGTCGGTCGGCCCCTCGGTGCAGTTCAGACAGCGCGCGAGGATTCGGGCCGAGGTGGTCTTGCCGCAGCCGCGCGGGCCGGAGAAGAGGTAGGCATGGCCGACACGATCGCCGCGCAGGGCGGTCATGAGCGGATCGGTCACCTGGGACTGCCCGATCATCTCGCCGAAGGTCTCGGGCCGGTAGCGGCGGTACAGGGCTGTCGTCACCCGTCCAGCCTACGGCGTGCCGCCGACATCAGCCCGCCCGTCGTGGGCGGCCGTCAGGCCTCGTAGACGTCGATGATCGGGATCGTCGTCGTCGTCACCGGAAGCGAGACCGACAGGCGCGTGCCGTCGTCGCGACGGGCATCCTCGATGCCGCGCAGCGTGGGCCGTCCCGGTCGCACCGGTCCCTGACCCGCGAGCAGCACCGAGGCAGGCTCCCCCACCGCTGCACGATACGCCGTGCCGCGCACCGTGAACTCGACGGGGTCGCCTTCGCGCACCTCGAGGCGCAGCTGGCTTCGCGTGATGGTCACCTGCAGCTGCGAGCCGCGCCACTGCAGCGGATACGACAGCTCGGGCCAGTCGACGGGCAGCCGAGGATCGAAGCTCAGCTGGCCGTCATGGTCGCGCATGCCGCCGAATCCGCTGACCAGCACGCTCCACACACCGCCCGCTGACGCCACGTGCACGCCGTCCGAGGAGTTGCTGTGCAGGTCGGCCAGATCGACGTACAGGGCCTGCTCGAAGTACTCCCTGGCGAGGTCCTGGTAGCCCACCTCCGCCGCCATGATCGACTGCACGACGGCCGACAGCGTCGAGTCACCCGTCGTCAGCGGGTCGTAGTAGTCGAAGTCGGCCAGCTTCTCCTCGTCGGTGAAGTGGTTGCCCTGCAGGAACAGCGCGAGCACGACGTCGGCCTGCTTGAGCACCTGGAAGCGGTAGATCACCAGTGGGTGGTAGTTCAGCAGCAGCGGGCGCATCTCGGGCGGTGTGCCCTCGAGGTCCCACACCTCGCGCTCCAGGAAGAACGCGTCCTGCGGGTGGATGCCCAGCGCCTCGCTGTACGGGATGTGGATCGCCTCTGCGGCTCGCGTCCAGGCATCCTTCTCCCCGCCGTCGAGACCGGTGCGCTCCACGAGGGCGGAGTACGCCGCCGGATCGTTCACCTCCATCTCGCTGACGATGCGCGCCGCGAAGCGCAGGTTGTACCGCGCCATGACATTCGTGAAGAGATTGTCGTTGACGACGGTGGTGTACTCGTCGGGCCCCGTCACCCCGTGGATGTGGAACGTCGAGTCGCCGTTGGTGCCGCGCCAGAAGCCGAGCGTCGCCCACAGACGCGCGGTCTCGACCGCGATGTCGGCGCCCTCCCGGCGCAGGAAGTCGACGTCGCCGGTGGCGCGGACGTACTTGCCGAGCGCATAGCTGACGTCGGCGTTGATGTGGTACTGCGCGGTGCCGGCGGCGTAGTAGGCCGACGCCTCCTCGCCGTTGATCGTGCGCCACGGGAACAGCGCGCCCGCCTCGTTGAGCTGGGTGGCGCGTCGCCGGGCCGCCGGAAGCATCATCACCCGCGCACGCAGGGCGTTCTTGGCCCACTGCGGCGACGTGTACGTCAGGAACGGCAGCACGTAGATCTCGGTGTCCCAGAAGTAGTGACCGCTGTACCCCGAGCCCGTCAGACCCTTCGCCGCGACGCCGTTCCCGTCGGCGCGGGACGCCGCCTGCGCGAGCTGGAACAGGCACCAGCGTGTCGCCTGCTGCAGATCGTCGTGACCGGCGATCCGCACGTCGGAGCGCCGCCAGAAGGCGTCCAGCCACTCACGCTGCGCCGTGAACAGGGCATCCACGCCCTCCACCCCGACGCGGTCCAGCGAACGACGGCAGCGGTCCACGAGCTCGCGGGGCGGCACGCCGCGCGAGCTGTGGTAGCTGACGATCTTGTCGATCCTGATCGGCACCCCGGCCTTCGCCTGGATCCGGAAGACGTTCTTCGCGATGTCGGGCTCGACGAGCGTGCGAGCGCTGTACTCGTTCTCGGTCTCGATGATGTGGTCGGCGACGACGGCGACCGTCATCCCGGAGTCCGAGACGCGGTACGACAGCGCCGAGCGCAGACCGTCCTGCCAGTACTCCACCGGCTGCAGCACGCGCTCCGTGATCCGGTCGGCCTTGCGCGGGTCGAAGCCGGCCTTGCCGTCGCCCTTGCCCGCCATCGGGTCGCCCGCGTAGATGCCCGCGCCGTCCTGCCGGTTGACCATCTGGCAGCTGACCGTGACCGGCGCGTCGGCGTTCTCGACCGTGAGCTCGAGACGGAGCACGGCGAGGTGGCGCTCCTCGAAGCTGACCATCCGCTCGTCGCGCATCCGCACGCGCTTGCCCGACGGGGTCATCCACACGACGCTGCGCTCGAGCACGCCGGTGCGCATGTCCAGCGCCCGCGAGTACTCGTGCACCTCCATCTCGTCGAACGAGAGCGGCTCGTCGTCGATGTACACGCGCATGATCTTGGCGTCGGGCGCGTTCACGATCGTCTGCCCGACCTCCGCGAACCCGTACGCCTGCTCGGCGTGGCGGATCGGCCAGGTCTCATGCAGGCCGTTGATGAAGGTGCCGTGCTCGTGCGCCCCGCGCCCCTCGATGTGGTTGCCGCGCAGACCGAGGTAGCCGTTGCCGACGGTGAAGACGGTCTCGGAGACCCCCTCCTCGTCGTAACGGGACTCGACGAGGCGCCAGGGGTCGACGGGGTAGCGGTCGCGATCGATCATGCTCTCTCCGAAAGCGTGTGAGGGGGGTCAGTTCTGCGCGTCGCCGAGCAGGAAGGCAAGATCATCGACGATACAGGTCGCGCCCGCCTCACGCAGACTCGCGGCCCCCGCACCGCGATCGACTCCGACCACATCGCCGTATCCTGCCGCGGACGCCGAGGCGACACCGGACACCGCGTCCTCCACCGCGATGGCCTCAGCTGGGTCGACGCCCAGCATCCGCGCGCCCTCGAGGAACATGTCCGCTGCGGGCTTCGAGGCGAGCTCGTCGCGCTCGGCGACGAGCCCGTCGACGACGACGCGGAAGAAGTCGCGGATGCCCGCGCTCGCGAGCACCTCACCGGCGTTCTTCGAGCTCGACACGACACCCATCGGCACGCCGGCGTCGCGCAGGCTCTGCAGCAGGGCCAGGGAGCCGGGGTAAGCGGCGATGCCCTCGCTGCGCAGCACGGCGATGAACGCGTCATTCTTGCGGTTTCCGATGCCGCACACCGTCTCGGCCTCGGGCGGATCGGTGACCTCCCCCCACGGCAGCTCGACGTTGCGGCTGCGCAGCAGGCTGGCGACCCCGTCGTAGCGCTTCTTGCCGTCGACGTACGCGAAGTAGTCCTCGTCGGTGTACGGCGGCTCGATGCCCCAGCGCGCGAAGACCTCGTCGAAGACCTTCTGCCAGGCGCGCATGTGCACCTCGGCCGTGGGTGTCAGCACGCCGTCGAGATCGAAGAGCACACCGGTGGTGCGGTGCAGATCGGGGAGAGCGTCGGGCATGGAACCTCCTGGGTCGGACGGGCTCGTCCAGCCTAGTGAGACAGCGGATGCGGCGCGTGCGACCGTCAGATGGCGGACAGCGTCTGACGGGCGATCTCGAGCTCCTCGTCGGTGGGCACGACGAGGACCTCGACGGCGGAGTCGTCGGACGAGATGCGCCGGATGCCGCGCCCGCGCGATCCGTTGCGCTCCGCGTCGACCTTCACACCGAGGAAGCCGAAGGTGGCGAGTGCGTCCGCCCGCACGTCGACCGCGTTCTCGCCGACGCCGGCGGTGAAGACGATGACATCCACCCCGCCCAGCTGCGCGACGTAGGCGCCGAGGTAGGCGCGGAGCCGATGCACGTACACGTCGTACGCCAGCGTCGCCTGCTCCTCCCCCGCGGCGCGCCCGGCGAGGATGTCGCGCATGTCGCTGCGGCCCGCGAGGCCGAGCAGCCCGCTGCGCTTGTTGAGCAGCTCGTCCAGCTCGTCGGTGCTGAGCCCGGCCCGGCGGGACAGATGGAACAGCGCCGCCGGGTCGATGTCGCCGGTGCGGGTGCCCATCACCAGACCTTCGAGCGGGGTGAAGCCCATCGACGTCTCGACCGAGCGACCACCGTCGACGGCGGTCATGGATGCCCCGTTGCCAAGGTGCAGCACGATCTGGCGCAGCTGCGCGAGGTCGCGCCCCAGGAACGATGCGGCGGCCTCGGAGACGTACTTGTGGCTGGTGCCGTGGAATCCGTAGCGGCGGATGCGGTGCTCGTCTGCGGTGGCGGCATCCAGCGCGTACGTGTACGCCGCCGGCGGGAGGGTCTGGTGGAACGCCGTGTCGAACACGGCCACATGCGGCACGTCCCGGAAGGCCGCACGGGCCGCCCGGATGCCGGCCAGGTTCGCCGGGTTGTGCAGCGGGGCCAGAACGCTGAGGTCGCCGATGTTGATCTCGACCAGAGAGGTGATCACGGTCGGCTCGAAGAACCGCGCTCCGCCGTGCACCACACGGTGCCCCACGGCGACGGGCGGATGCTCGCCGAGGTCGGGTCCGTGCTCGGCGAACTGGGCGAGCATGACGGCGAACGCCTCGTGATGATCGGCGATCGGCCGCTCTTGCGAATGACGCACGTCGAGGATCGTCGGCGCCGGCTCTCCGGGCTCGGCGGTCATTCGCGCGATGTGACTGACGACGCCGGTGCCCTGTCCGATGCGCTCGATGAGGCCGCTGCCCAGCTCGAGCTCACGGGACGGATCGATCAGGCTGTACTTCAGCGACGAGGAGCCGCTGTTGATGACGAGCACGACGCTCATGCCGGTTCTCCCTGTGCCTGGATCGCTGTGATCGCGACGGTGTTGACGATGTCGTCGACCAGCGCGCCGCGCGACAGGTCGTTGATCGGCTTGTTCAGCCCCTGCAGCACCGGCCCGATCGCCACCGCGCCGGCCGAGCGCTGCACGGCCTTGTAGGTGTTGTTGCCGGTGTTGAGGTCGGGGAAGACGAACACGGTGGCTCGTCCGGCGACCTCGGATCCGGGCAGCTTGGCCTTGGCGACGGCGGCATCGGCCGCTGCGTCGTACTGGATCGGCCCTTCGACGGGCAGCAGGGGGTCGCGCTCGCGCACCAGGGCCGTGGCCGCGCGCACCTTCTCGACATCGGCTCCGGAGCCGGACTCGCCCGTGGAGTACGAGAGCATCGCGACGCGCGGGTCGATGCCGAAGCGTCGGGCGGTCGCCGCAGATGAGATGGCGATGTCGGCCAGCTGGGTGCTCGTGGGGTCGGGGATCACGGCGCAGTCGCCGTACACGAGAACCCGATCGGCGAGTGCCATCAGGAAGACGCTCGACACGACCTCGACCCCGGGCTTGGTCTTGATGATCTCGAAGGAGGGGCGGATGGTGTGCGCCGTGGTGTGCGCGGCGCCAGAGACCATCCCGTCGGCGAGCCCGAGGTGCACCATCATGGTGCCGAAGTACGACACGTCGGTGACGGTGTCGGCTGCCTGCTGCAGGGTGATGCCCTTGTGCGCGCGCAGCCGCGCGTACTCCTGCGCGAACCGCTGCACGAGCGCCGGGTCGTTCGGGCTGAGCACCTGTGCGGCGGAGATGTCGAGCCCGAGCGCCGCGGCGCGGGCGCGGATGCCCGCCTCGTCGCCGAGGATGGTGAGATCCGCCACCTCGCGGGCGAGCAGGATGGCTGCCGCCCGCAGGATCCGATCGTCCGTTCCCTCGGGGAGGACGATCCGCTTGCGCTCGCTGCGCGCCCGCTCGATCAGCCCGTACTGGAACATCAGCGGAGTGACCACCGTGGATTCGGCGAGGCCCATCTGCTCGGTCAGCTCGGAGATGTCGATGTGCTTCTGGAACAGCTCCAGCGCGGTCTGGTAGCGCTGCGCGGACTCCGGACTCATCCGGCCGCGGGAGCCCATGATGCGCACGGCGGTGTCGAAGGTGCCCAGGTCGGTCGCGATGATCGGCACGACCAGCTCGAATCCGTCGATCAGCTGCAGGATCGGCTCGGGCAGCTCGAACGGCCCGTTCAGCACGATGCCCGCCAGGTCGGGGAAGGTGCCGGATGTCGCGGCGAGCACCGTGGCGAGCAGCGTCTCGGTGCGATCAGCGGCGATCACCACGACCGAGCCCTCGGTCAGGCGGGGCAGCACGTTGACCATGGACATGCCCGCGATCACGATGCTGTACGCCTCGCGCTCGAGCAGCTCGTCGCCGCCGCGGACGAGTCGACCGTCGACGGCGCGCATGATCCCGCGCATGGAGGGGGCGACGAGCGAGCGCTCTTCCGGGATGGCCCACACCGGGGTGCGACCGTCCTCGACCAGCTCGATGATCCGACCGAGCAGGTCGGACTCGGCACGGTTGACGACGAGCGCGAAGAGCTCCGCCCGCTCGGCCGCGAGCTCGGCGATCGCGAGCGCGGCGATCTGCTGCACCTGCTCGGGGGTGCGTGCGGTGGTCGTGCCCAGCTGCTCTGCCTGGTTCTGACTGTCGCGCCCCGACAGGACGAGCATCACGGGCACACCGAGGTTGGCGGCGATCCTCGCGTTGTAGCCGAGCTCGGCAGGTCCGGCGACGTCGGTGTAGTCGCTGCCGACCACGATGACCGCGTCGCACTGCGCCTCGACAGCCTTGAAACGCGCGACGATCGTGCCGAGGGCCGCATCCGGGTCGTGGCGCACGTCGTCGTAGGTCACGCCGATGCAGTCGTCGTATTCGAGGTGCACGCCGTCGTGGGCCAGCAGCAGCTCGAGGACCGTGTCGCGTTCATCGGCGGAGCGGATGATGGGCCGGAACACGCCGACACGGGGCGAGACGCGCATCACCGCGTCGAGCACGCCGAGCGCGATCGTCGACTTGCCCGTGTGTCCTTCGGCAGACGTGATGTAGATGCTCCGTGCCACGTGCCCAGCCTAGTGACCGGCGGGAGGCGCGGCGGTGAGGGGCAGCATCCCGGGGCTCAGCCCGCCGCGCACGGCCCGGACAGGGCATCCACCACCGCGGCGGCGTCGTCCGCGAATCGGGCGTAGTGCTCGGGGTCGGAGTTGATCTGCACCCGGTTGATGGCGTGCGTCGGCTCGAGGCTCTGCCAGTCGGGCACGCGCCTGAGACGGGTGAAGAACATCGACGACGCGGAGGCCGGATCCATCCGCTCCGCGACGCTCCCCCACCAGTCCTGCTGCTGGAACAGCCCGATGCTCGAGGTGCGGCTGCCGTCGGGGTTGACCACCCCGGACGTCTCCCAGTCGCCGTGATCGAGGTTGCGCAGCGAGCTCTCTCCCATCGCCGCCATGACGCCGATGACCTGACCGTCGCGAGCGAACCCGAGCTCGCGCGCGGTGCGCACGACGATCGCCGCGTTCTCGAGCTGCTCGCCCCGCCACCCGCTCACTCCGAATGCCGGGTACGCCGCAGGATCATCGAGGCAGTAGCCCTCGGCACGCGGAGCGGTGATGAGGGCGAGAATCGCGAGAGCACCGGATGCCAGAAGCGTTACCACCGCGGTCACCGCCGCCACTCTGAGCCCGTGCCGGCGCTGTGCGCGCGCCCGAGATCGGCCCGTGCGAGATCCGCGGCGAGCGCTCACGATCCCCCGCGTGCGAGGGCGCCCCGAGCGGGACGTCGCGCGGCCAGCGCGGCGATGCCGCCGCCGATCGCCCCGAACAGATGCGCCTGCCACGACACCCCCGCCCCGGCGCCGAAGATGCCGGTGAGCACGGTCGTGCCGTACAGCACGATGACGATGACGGCGATCGCCGCGTAGGCGATGCGATGCGACACACGACCGGGCGCGAACACGCGCAGCACGGTGTAGCCGAAGTATCCGAACACGAGCACGGACGCGCCGACGGTGAGGGTTCCGGGGGCGTTCAGCAGCCAGGTTCCCGCGCCGCCCACCACGGCGATGATGCCCGTCACCGCCCAGAAGCGCTTCGCGCCTTCCACCGCCACCAGACAGCCGAGCACGAGCAGGGGCAGCGAGTTGCTGATCAGATGCGCCCAGCCGGCGTGCAGCAGCGGGCCGAGCACGAGGCCGGGAAGGCTGGCGGGGTCCCACGAGCGCAGTCCCCAGCCGGTGAACGATCCCGGCAGCACGGCGTCGAGCGGCTGGATCGCCCACATCAGGGCGAGCAGCGCCACCGGCGCGAGGAAGCGTCCTGCTGATGAGGAGCGCGGGACGGAGGCGGCGGGGGCGGTCACGGGTCGATCCTCGCAGGGCATCCGGTGAGAGAGCCGAGGGCCGCGGCGTCGCGACGCCGTCACTCGGAGAAGAGAAAAGACCCTCCGCGCACCCGACAGAGCCCGGTTGCCCTTGCTACGTTTCCGTCCTGGGGGATTGGCCTGGATGCCGTCACGCGGAGAGCCGTCGACCAGTCTACCCGAACGATGACGGACGCTCGGACAGCAGGCCGACGGCACGGCCGTGCCCTGGTCCGCGACCGCGTCGGACGGACGGCGTTACGATCATCAGACGCACCGTCGCGCACGAGAGGGCCCGCATGCACGAGAACGCACCGCTCACCGCCGAGCAGTTCAGCCTGCACACATCGGGCATCGTCGCCTCGGTCGCGTCGGTGATCGACGGCAAGGCGGATGCCGTGCGCAACGCCCTCGTCTGCCTGCTGGCCGAGGGGCACCTGCTCATCGAAGACGTTCCCGGTGTGGGCAAGACGATGCTCGCCCGCGCCCTGGCGGCGAGCGTCGACGCCACGGTGCGCCGCATCCAGTTCACCCCAGACCTGCTGCCTGGCGACGTCACCGGCGTCGCGGTGTACGACCCGGTGGAGCGGGAGTTCGAGTTCAAGCGGGGCGCGATCTTCGCGCACATCGTGATCGCCGACGAGATCAACCGCGCCTCGCCGAAGACCCAGTCGGCGCTGCTCGAGGCGATGGAGGAGCATCAGGTCACGGTCGACGGCGACACGCATCCGCTCCCCGATCCGTTCCTGGTGGTGGCGACGCAGAACCCCCTCGAGATGGAGGGCACGTATCCGCTCCCCGAGGCGCAGCGCGACCGGTTCATGATGCGCATCTCGATGGGGTATCCGGATGCCGCCGCCGAGGCGCTCATGCTCCGTCAGCGCGACACCGCCAACCCGCTCTCGGCCATCGAGCCCGTCGCGGACGCCGCGACGGTGCGCGCGCTGATCTCGTGGGCGCGTCGCGTGCACGTCGCCGCGTCGCTCGAGGAGTACGCCGTCGCGCTCGCTCAGGCCACCCGGCAGGATCCGAGTCTGCATCTCGGCGCGAGCCCGCGGGCGACCCTGCAGCTGGTGCGCGCGGCGAAGGTGGTCGCCGCGCTCGACGGCCGCGACTACGTGGTGCCCGACGACCTGGCAGACCTGGTCATCCCGGTCTTCGCGCATCGCCTGCTGGCGGCGCGCGGTGTGCACCGAGCCGGTGCACAGCCGGTCGAGGCGGCTCTGCGTCAGATCGTCGCGCGCGTGCCCGTGCCGTTCGCGGCGCGCGTCTGAGCGCATCATGCGCGCCCGTCCGCTGACCGCTCGAGGAGCAGCGTGCCTGCTGCTCGGGGTGGTGCTGTGCGCTGCCGCGAACATCCTCGCCGCCCGCGCGCTGCTCTACGTCGGCGTGCTGCTCATCGTGCTCCCGCTCATCGCGCTGCTCGCCGTGCGCGCGCCGCGGAGACGTGGCGAGGTGTGGCGGCAGATCTCCACCGACCTCCTCGCCGTCGGCGAGACGTCGCGGGTCACCGTGCGTTTCGAGCTGTACGCTCCCGGCATCCCGCGCGGCCGCTGGAGCGACACCCTCCCCGAGGCGGTGCGAGGCGATGCCACCGGTGAGTATCCCGGCGAGACCCGACTGCTGCACTACGACCTGGAGGGGGTTCGTCGCGGCACGGCGACGCTCGGCCCGCTGCTGCTGCGCACCGTCGACCCGTTCGGCCTCGCGCAGCGGGTGCAGGCCTTCGGGGAGACGAGGATGATCACGGTCGTGCCTCAGGTGGTCGCGCTCGCCCCGCTGCCGACCAAGCTGGGCGCGGCGGGCGGCGCGGCGCAGGCCCGCTCGACGCGCGTCGGGCAGGGAGCCGACAACCTGATCCCACGTGCGTACCTGTCGGGCGACTCACGGCGGCGGATCCACTGGCGCGCCACCGCGCATCGCGGGTCGCTGATGGTCCGGCAGGAGGAGGAAGAGGCGAGTCCGGATGCCGTCGTCGTGCTCGACCGCGCCGCATCGCGCTGGCAGAGCGCGGGCGGCGCCGTCGACCCCGCCTTCGAGGCTGCGGTGTCGCTGTGTGCGTCGGCCGCGCTGCGCTTCGCGCAGGACGGCTACAGCGTCGACGTCTTCGACAGCGCCGGTTCGCTGCTCGGGGCGCTGCGCGGGCACGAGGACGACCGGGACGGTCTGCTGGTCGCCCTGGCGACCGTGACACCCCGCGGGGACTCGCGCGACCTGCGCACGATCGTCGGCGGCACACCGCCCGGCCCGCTGGTGGTCGTCACCGGGGCGATCGACCCCGACGCTGCCGCGCGTCTGAGCACCGCGGGCGCCTCGGCCCCGATGCTGATCGCAGCCGGCGCTCGCGCCGATGCCCTCGCGGTCGCCGCCGATCGCGGCTGGAACGTCGCCGCGCTGCCCCCGACGGCGAACCCGGCCGACGTGTGGGAAGCGGCGCTCCCCCAAGCGAAGGCGGCGCATGACTGAGCCCGTGAGCGCCACGTCGCGGCCCGGCGTCGTCGGGCCGGGGATGCTGGCCGTGGTCGCGACCCTCGTCGCGATGTGGCCGTACACCGCGGTCATCGCGCCCGGAGGGTGGACGTTCGCGGTCTTGGTGATCGTCGCCACGGTCGCCGCCGCGGGCATGGTGGCAAGGCGGCTCCTCGGCGGGCTGCAGGACGGCATCCGGTCTCTGCTCGCTCTGCTGCTGCAGCTGGTCGCCCTCACCCTCGCGCTGACGAGCCTGCTGGCGAGCGAGACCGCCGAGTTCGGTCTCGTGCCCACCGAGGCGAGTGTGGAGCTGACCGGTCTGCGTCTGCAGCGTGCGGTGGACGAGATCTCGAACGGGGTCGCCCCGATCGACTCGACCGTCTCGATGACCACGGCGATGGGGCTCGCCTTCGCGATGGTCGCCCTGCTCGTCGATCATCTGCTGGCTCACCGGCTGGTCGTGCTCACCGTGCTCTTCACCTCGGTCGTGGGCGCCGTGCCGATGCTGCTGACCTTCGGATCGGTGAACCTGGTGTGGTTCGTGCTGCAGGCGGTGATGATCCTGATCGTCCTGCGCTTCGGCGCCAGGCACGACCCAGACGCCGTGCGGCATTCTCCCCTCGTCGCCGCGGGCCTCATCGGCGCGACCGCGATCGCCGCCACCGTCTTCGTCTCCCCCGCGCTGCCGTTGAGCGAGGCCGGCGGGGGGAACGGGCGGCTGTCGACGATCAACGCCGACCTGCGACTGGGCGACGACCTGCGTCGCCCCGACGAGACGAGAGCCCTCACCCTCGTCACCTCGGCCGCCGCCCCTCCGTATCTCAGGCTGGCGACGCTGTCGAGGTTCGACGGCGAGGTGTGGCGGCCTGACCGCTCCGACCGTAACCCGGTGGAGGACGGCTTCGGCGACCGCCCGTGGCGCGACGACATCGAGACGGTCGAGCACGAGGTCTCGATCCGGGTGGTGGGGATCTCGAGTTCCCGGCTCCCCGTGCCATACGCTGCCGAAGCGATCAGCGGCCTGCCGCGGGGCTGGCAGGCGATGCCGCTGAACCGCACCGTGGTCAGCGCGACGCAGGACGCCGCGGGCGCCGACTACACCGTGCAGATGGCGACCCCGGCACCGAGCCTCGAGCAGATCCGGGCGAGCTCGACCGGCGGATCCGGCCTCGTCGCAGCGCCGGCGAACGATCTTCCGGAGATCATCGGTGACCTCGCGCGCGAGGTCACCGCCGGTGCCGACACGGACTACGACCGGCTGCTGGCTCTGCAGGACTGGTTCCGCTCGGAGTTCGAGTACTCCCTCGACGCACCGGTCGAAGACGGCTTCGACGGCACCGGGGCCGACGCGGTGGCCACCTTCCTCGATGTGCGCAGCGGATACTGCATCCACTTCGCCGGCGCCTTCGCCCTGATGGCTCAGACCCTCGACATGCCCGTGCGCATCGTGGTCGGCTATCTGCCCGGCACGTCGACCGACGAGAAGCGCGGCGAGCAGCGCGTGTACTCCGTCACGAGCGACAAGCTGCACTCCTGGCCCGAGGTGTACTTCCGGGGCGTCGGCTGGGTGCCGTTCGAGCCGACGGCGACGCTCGGGACGCCGACCGACTTCACCTCCGACGCGGGAGCAGGCGGCGACGGCGGCGAGGCGGCACCGACCGCGTCCGCCGCGCCGACCGCGGTGCCGTCGACGGCGCCGACCGGCGGGCCCGACCGCAGCGACGAGGACGCCGGCGCCGGTGGCGACGGGGCCCTGGGCCAGCTCGACCCCACCCCGGTGGCGCTGATCGTCGCCGGCGCGCTGGTCGTGCTGCTGCTGCCCGCTCTCGTGCGCGCAGTGCGCCGGATGCTGCGGATCCGCCGCGCCGCGGCGGGCGACGCCATCGCCGCCTGGCGGGAGGTGTCCGACACCATGGCCGACCTGAGACTGCCGCTGCACGCCTCCGAGACCGCGCGCACGCGGGCGCAGTCGCTCGCCGCGGCGCACGGGGTGGACGCCGGCGCGCTGCGCGAGCTCGTGACGGCCGTCGAACGCCGCAGCTATGCCGAGGGCGGCCCTGCGGGAGGAGAGCTCGACGCGTCCCTGCGTCGGGTGCTCCGCGACCTGGAGGCGGGCGTCAGCGGGCGTCGCCGCCTGCTCGCCAGGCTGCTGCCCGCGTCGCTGCTGCGCCGCTGAGCGGGCTCAGGCGGTCGCGGCCGACGTGTGCTCCTCGCACGGCACGGCCGCGCACTCGGCGCACACGACGAACTGCCGGCGGCACGATGCGTCGGGGCAGTTCGCGGTGCGACTGGTCGCCGCTCCGCACCCGGCGCACGTGCCGATGACCGCGGCGTGGTCGCTGAACTCGACCGATCCGCGCCCGTCGAAGACGTAAAGCGATCCCTCCCACAGTCCGTCGTCACCGTACTTCTCGCCGTAGCGGACGATGCCTCCGTCGAGCTGGTACACCTCGCCGAAGCCGCGCGAGAGCATCAGACTCGACAGCACCTCGCATCGGATGCCGCCGGTGCAGTAGGTGACGACGGGCCTGCCCTTCAGGTCGTCGTACGCCCCCTCGTCGAGCAGGCGGACGAAGTCGCGCGTGGTGTCGGTGTCGGGCACCACCGCGTTCCTGAACCGGCCGATCTCGGCCTCGAGCGCGTTGCGGCCGTCGAAGAAGACGACCTCGTCGCCGCGCTCGGCGATCAGGCGGTGCAGCTGGTCGGGGTCGAGCCTGGCTCCGCCGCCCACGACACCGTGCTCATCGACGCGCAGCTCGTCGGGCGCGCCGAACGAGACGATCTCGTCGCGCACTTTCACGCTCAGCTTGGGGAAGTCGACGCTGTAGCCGTCGGCGTCGATCGCCGTGCCCTCGCTCCACTTGATGTCGGCATCCGCGAACGCCGGATGCTGGCGGAAGCGCCGCACCCATCTCTTCACCGCCGGCAGATCGCCGCCGAGCGTGCCGTTGATGCCGTGCTCGGAGATGATGATGCGCCCGCGAAGCGCGAGCGCCTCGCACAGGTCCCGCTGCCAGAGGCGGATCGCCTGCGGGTCCGCGAGCGGCGCGAACGCGTAGAACAGCACGATCTTGGGGGTGGGCACCAGGAGATTCTACGGAAAAGTCCCGAGGGCCCGCACTTCGTGCGGGCCCTCGGGACTTCGGCGGTGACGGCGGGATTCGAACCCGCGGTTGCTTGCACAACACACGCTTTCCAAGCGTGCTCCTTCGGCCGCTCGGACACGTCACCAGGAAACAACCTGTTCATCCTATCCGATCGCGCGCGTCGCGTCGGACCAGCGCCGACCGCTCAGACGAAGCGCACGCCGTACATGGTCGTGTCGTGACCCGAGTGCAGTCGGTGCATGCCGAGACGCTCGTAGAAGACGCCGGCGCCCGTGTTCGTCGGATTCATGCCCAGGTGCAGGCCGCGCACGCCGCGGCGCCCGAGCTCGGCGAAGAGCGTCTCGATCAGCCGGCGGCCGAGCCCCTGCCCCTGCGTCTCGGGCAGCAGATCGATGTGAAGGTGCGCGGGATACTCGGCCGCGTGCTTCTCCCCGCCGGGAGCACGACGACCGGCGTAGCCGATGATGCCGTCCTGACGGGTGGGCACGGCTGATCCCGAGAGGGGGTACGCGCTCTGCTTCGACGGCCACCACTCGTCGCGGAACCACCGCTCGAAGGCGTCCGTGTCGTCAGTGGCGACGATGTACCCGACCGTCCGGCCGTCCGGCGACTCGACCATCCACGCGAGGTCGGGATGCCGCACGGCGTACGGCACGGCGAAGACATCGCCCCACAGCCGATCGTCGGTGAAGATGCCGGTCGCGTCGCCACCGGCATCCGCGGTCTTCACGCAGATGTCGTAGAGCGCGTCTCGATCGGCGTCACGGTACGGGCGGATCGTCGTCACGGGAACTCCTCGAAGCGGATGATGCGGGTGTCCAGCCCAGTGACGCCCAGCTCAGCACGAACGCGCCGACGAGAAGCGCAGCCGATGCGCCGACCAGCGCACCGCCCACGGTGTCGGTGAACCAGTGCACGGCGAGCAGCGTGCGCGACAGCGCCATCGCCACGACCCAGACCGCGCCGATGATCGCCACCCAGACGCGAGGGAAGACCAGCCAGAGGACCACGGCGATCGTGGCGGCGTTCGAGGTGTGCCCCGACGGGAACGAGCCGAAATCCGAGGTGACCAGCATGTCGTCTGGTCGCGCCCTGGCGAAGATCTCCTTCAGCAGCTGGGTGAGTCCCGCGCTGACCACGAACGCGATCGCCGCGAACACCGCTCCGCGCCATCGTCGCAGCAGAACCAGCAGCAGCACGATCAGCAGCGGCACGAGCACGATGGCCACCCAGCCTCCGCCGATCCAGTTCAGCAGGTAGGCGGCCGACAGCATCCAGTCCTGTCTCACCTGCGACATGAGGCCGTTCCAGAACACGTCGAGACCGATCGTCGCGCCCCGAGGCAGCAGCACGACGAGCACCCCCAGCAGGGCGGCGAGGGTGAGCATCGCACTTCCGGAGATCAGCAGGGCTCGTCTTGTCATCGTCCCATTCTGCCCCGCGACCGCGCTAGCCTGCGGCTATGAGCACTGATCCCTTCGTCCTTCTCGGCGCTTCCGCCGCCGAGCTCGTCCAGGCCCACCCCATCGAGCCGGGCCGCGTCCGCCCGCATCGCGTCCTCGACGGCGACGGGTTCAAGATCCGGATGCTCGCGATGGACGCCGGCGCGACGATGCGCGAGCATCGCGCACCGTCGCAGATCCTCGTGCAGGTGGTCGCAGGCGGCATCCGCTTCCGGGTGGACGGGACCGAGCACGTGCTCTCCCCCGGCGGGACGATCACCGTCTCCGCCGGGGTGCTGCACGAGCTCGAGGCCGATCAGCCGTCGCACGTCCTTCTCGTGCTGCTCGGCTGAGGCGGGCCCGCGTCAGCCCTTCGTCGCTCCGGCCAGCAGGCCGCGCACGAAGAACCGCTGCAGGGCGAAGAACACGATCAGCGGAACGATGATCGAGATGAACGTTCCCGCCGACTGCAGGAACCAGCGGTTGCCCCACGTGCCCGACAGCGAGTTCAGCGCCTGGGTGATCGGCAGCGCGCCGGGCGAGGCGAAGATCGTCGCGACCAGCAGATCGTTCCACACCCAGAGGAACTGGAAGATGCCGAACGAGGCGATGGCGGGCATCGCCAGGGGCAGGATGATGCGGAAGAACACCTGTCCGTGACCGGCACCGTCGACCCGCGCGGCCTCGACGATGTCGCCGGGGATCTCGGCGATGAAGTTGTGCAGCATGAACGTCGCCAGCGGCAGGGCGAAGATCGCGTGCGCGATCCACACTCGGGCGAAGCTGAACTCGACGTCGTTGAGCGTGAGCCCGGGGAAGACCATCACGTCGTTGATCGTGAGGCCCTCGGAGAACAGGCTCAGCAGCGGCACCAGGGCCATCTGCAGGGGCACGATCTGCAGGGCGAACACGAAGACGAACAGCAGGTTGCGGCCCTTGAAGTCGATCCACGCGAACGCGTATGCGGCGAGCGCGGCGATCACGATCGGGAACACGGTCGCCGGGATGGTGATCGCCAGCGAGTTGATGAACGCGGTGGCGAGCGTGGTCGAGGTGCCGCCGGCGGTGAGCGCCTCAGCGTAGTTCTCGAGGGTGAACTCGGGGTTCGTGAAGGCGGTCCACCATCCGGTCGACTGCGTGTCGGCGCCCGGCCGGAATGAGGTGACGAAGAGACCGAAGGTCGGAATCGTCCAGAACACCGCGATGATCACCGCGGCGATCGTGGCGCCCTTCGAGGTGAGCTTCTTGTGGGCGATCGCCTCGTTGCGGCGGGTGTCGCGAGCGACCTGGCGCTTGGTGCGCGTGTCGCGGACGATGGCTTCTGTGGCGCTCATCAGCGGATCTCCCTCTGCTTGGTCAGCGAACGGGCGTTGTAGATGATCAGGGGCAGCACGAAGATGAACAGCACGACGGCGAGCGCCGACGAGTGCCCGTAGCTCTGGAACCGCTGCTGCTGATTGACCATCTCGAAACCGAGCACGGTGGTGTCGTCGCGGCCGCCCGTCATCACCGCCACGATGTCGTACACCTTCAGCGACATGATCGTGATCGTCGTGAGCACGACGATCAGCGAAGAGCGGATGCCGGGGACCGTGACGTTCCAGAACCGCTGCCACGCATTCGTGCCGTCGAGCTCGGCGGCCTCCAGCTGCTCGGCCGGGACGGCCTTGATCGCCGCGGAGAGGATCACCATCGCGAAGCCCGTCTGCGTCCAGATGAAGACGATCAGCAGCATGAAGGTGTTGATCAGCGGCTTGACCGCCAGCCAGTTCACCGGGTCGCCGCCGAACATCGTGACGACCGCGTTCAGCAGACCCAGCTGGTCTCCCTGACGGTAGTCGTACATGAACTTCCAGATGATGCCCGCGCCGACGAACGAGATGGCGACCGGCATGAAGACGAGCACCTTCAGAACCTTCTCGCCGCGCGCGCGGTCGATGAAGACGGCGTAGGCGAGGCCGAAGGCGACCGAGATCGTGGGGGCGAGCAGCGCCCAGATCAGCGTGTTCACCACCGACCAGGTGCCGACGGGGTTGGTGAACACCCAGATGTAGTTCTCGAGCCCGACGAACTCCGTACCCGACTTGTCGAAGAACGACTTCGCGAAGGTCGCGACAGCCGGGTAGATGAGTCCCAGCAGCAGCATGATCGCCGCCGGCGCCATGAAGAGGATCAGCTGGAACAGGTAACCGGCGCCCTGCCGTGAGCGGTAGTCGGCGAAGAAGAGCAGAGCGCCCGAGAGCAGCGCGATCGCGACGACGTAGAGCACGGCGTTCGAGTACGGCCGCAGCAGCAGCAGCGCGAGCACGGGGATGACCAGGCATGCGACGAGCCGCATGATGAAATAGCCCCGGCCCGGGCGCGGGGCGAATTCGATGAGCACCAGGACGATGCCGACGACGACCCCGAACACGAGCAGAACGGCGGGGATCTGCAGCAGCGGATGCAACCCGCCCAGCCATAGGAAGAAGTTGTTCAGCGAGACCGGGCCCAGCGCGATGCGGGCCGGGTCCTCGACCGGAGCCGAGATGATGAGCAGGAACAGCATCGCGGCGATGACGACGAAGCCGGCGACGACCACGATCTGCGTGATCCGGCGCCCTCTGGCGTCCACTCCGTGCGTCGTCTTCGGCAGTTCCGCCGTGTCCTTCTCGTCGACTGTCAGCAGTGACATGGGATCCCCTTCTGAGTGCGGATGCGGGGTCGGGCATCGCTGCCCGACCCCGCCTTCACCAGCGGATTGCGCTCAGACCAGCGCGACCGACTAGTTCTCGTAACCTGCCTGGATGTCGCTGAGCACCTGTTCGGTGTCCTTGCCGTCGATCCAGTCGACCATGCCCTTCCAGAACGAGCCCGAGCCGACCGTGGACGGCATGAGGTCGGACGCGTCGAAGCGGAAGACGGTCGCGTCATCCTGCAGGATGCCCATGGCCTCCTGGAGGAACTCGCTGCTGGCCAGGCTGGCGTCGGCCTTCTTGTTCGCCGAGATCACACCGCCGAGCTCGACGCGTGCGTCCGCGAACTCCGGCGACGCCATGAACTCGAGCACCTTCACCGTGGCCGCGTCGTCGTTGAAGGCCGCGACGAACTCGCCGCCACCTTCGACCTGCAGCTCACCCTCGGTGATGCCCGGGGTGATGAAGGCGTAGACGTCGCCCTCCGGCCCGACCTCGGGGGTCTCGCCCGCGGCGTTCTTCACGTCGAGGAAGTTGGCGGAGAGGAACGAGGCCTGGTGCGTCAGCGCGCAGCTGCCGTCGGCGACCTTCGCCGCGACATCCGCGAACGCGGTCGAGTTGATGCTCTTCACGTCACCGAAGCCGGCGTTCACGTAGTCCGGGTTCAGCAGGATCGAGCCGACAGCGTCGAAGGCGTCCTTGATCTCGGGGTCGGTGAACTTCACGTCTCCCGCCACCCAGTCGTCGTAGACCTCGGGGCCGGACTGGCGAAGCACGAGGTCCTCGATCCAGTCGGTGCCCGGCCAGCCGGAGGCGTCACCCGAGGCGAAACCGGCGCACCAGGGCGCCTGGCCCGACTTCTCCTTGATGGTGTCGGTGAGGGCGATCATCTCGTCCCATGTCTTGGGGACCTCGACACCCCACTCCTTGAACTTCGCCGGCGAGTACCAGATGTAGCCCTTCAGGTTCGCGAGCATCGGCGCCGCGTAGAAGGTGTCGTCGAACGTGCCGTAGTCCTTCCAGTCCTTCGACCAGTTCTCGTCGACCGCCTTCGAGACGCTCTCCGGAGCCTCGGAGACCTTGCCGGTCTCGACGAGCGTCTTGAGCAGACCGGGCTGCGGCACGATGGCGATGTCGGGTGCGTCGCCGCCGGTCACCTTCGTGACGATGTTGCCCTCGAAGCTCTTGTCTCCGGTGTACTCGACCTTGATGCCGGTGTCCTTCTCGAAGGCTGCGAAGCTCTCGTTGAGGTCGTCCGCCTCGGTGCCGGTGATGCCACCGGAGATGCGGACCGTCGCGCCCTTCACGTCGCCGTCGCCACCTCCCTCACCGGGGGTGGCCTCCGCGCATCCGGTCAGGGCGATCGCAGTCGCGCCGACCAGGGCGAGGGGAGCAAGCAGGCGGTATCGCTGTGACAGAGCCATGTGTTTTCTCCTCTTCCAGGGTGTTCCGGACCTCGGTCGGCGGAGAATCCGCAGCGTTGAGGAACCGATTCCAGGACAACCTACTTGCCCCGGACGCCCCGGCACAATGCCACGCGGGGACAATCGCACAACCGTTGTGCAGACGTGATCACCCACTTGGGAGCGCTCCCAAAGTGTAGCGCGTGGAACCGGTTCCCCTCTACCCGGGTTGCCCGGTAGCCTGACGGAGCCGACTCGAGGAGCCCCATGAGCACGATCGCCGACGTCGCCGCGAGAGCCGGCGTGTCCAAGGCCACGGCGAGCCGCGCGCTGAGCGGAGGCGGCTACGTCTCCGCCGAGACCAGGGAGAGGGTGCGCGAGGCCGCGCGTGACCTGCACTACGTCGCGCATTCCTCCGCGACCACCCTCGCCACCGGACGCTCGCTGTCGGTCGGCGTCATCATGCCCGCGCTGGACCGGTGGTTCTTCGCCGAGCTGCTCGCGGGGATCCAGGAGGGGCTGGTGCGCTCCGGACAGGATCTCGTCCTGTACGGGACGCAGGAGGGCTCGGACGAGCGGGAACGGCTGTTCTCCGACGCGCTCCCCAGCCGCCGCCTCGACGGGATCATCGCCGTCGGCATCCAGCCCAGCACGCATGAGCTGTCACGCCTGATCCGGGTCGGGTCGCCGCTGGTGAGCGTCGGCGCGTACCGCGAGCAGAACAGCTCCGTGTCGATCGACGATGAGGCCGCGGCCCGCATCGCGACCGAGCACCTCATCGATCTCGGCCACCGTGACATCGCGTTCCTCGGCGGTCGCGAGGATGCCGCGACCCACGCGTACGGCGACGAGCAGCGGCTGCGCGGCTATCGGGCGGCCATGGCAGCCGCGTCGCTGCAGGCGTGGGTTCGGCATGTCCCCGGTGATTCGACGACGCCGGGCGGCTACGAGGCCGGGGTGCGCATGCTCGGCGACCGCCAGAGCAGGCCGACGGCGTTCGTCGCGGTGTGCGACGAGGCGGCGATCGGCGGCACCATCGCGGCCAGACGCCTCGGGCTGTCGGTTCCGGCTGAGGTGAGCGTCGTGGGCATCGACGACCACGCCCACGCGGAGATGTTCTCGCTGACCACGGTGCGGCAGAGGCCGCGGATGCAGGGGCTCGCCGCGGTCGAGCTGCTGCTGCGCAGGATGGCTGACCCTGATGCGCCCGCCGAGCAGATCGCGGTGCCGTCCGAGCTGGTCGTCCGGTCGTCGACGGCGGTCCCGCGCACCTAGCGGACGCACCGCCGCCTGCGCCCGGGCACGCGAGAAGGCCCCCGGCACGAGCCGGGGGCCTTCTGCACGCGGTGAGGCGTGATTACTTGAGGGTGACCGTGGCGCCGGCGGCCTCCAGGGCCTCCTTCGCCTTCTCGGCGGCCTCCTTGTTGGCGCCCTCGAGGACGGCCTTCGGAGCACCGTCGACGACGGCCTTGGCCTCGCCGAGGCCCAGCGAGGTGAGCTCGCGGACGGTCTTGATGACCTGGATCTTCTTGTCGCCGGCAGCCTCGAGGATGACGTCGAACGAGTCCTTCTCCTCCTCGGCCTCGGCAGCGCCAGCGCCACCGGCAGCGCCGGCAACGGCGACCGGGGCGGCCGCGGTGACGTCGAACTTCTCCTCGAACGCCTTCACGAAATCGCTGAGCTCGACGAGGGTGAGGCCTGCGAACTGCTCCAGCAGCTCCTCAGTGGAAAGCTTCGCCATGATGTATCTCCTAGATAAAGGGTGTGGTTGGTGTGAGGGGATCGCCGGTCGCTCACGCGGCCTCGGCGGTCTCCAGCTTTTCGCGAAGCGCGTCGATGGTGGCCGCGGCCTTGCCCATCGTCGCCTTCATCATGCCCGCTGCCTTCGCCAGCAGAACCTCACGGCTCTCGAGCGAGGCGTACTTGTCGACCTCGTCGGCGTCGAGGGCCTTGCCCTCGAAAACGCCGCCCTTGATCACGAGAAGCGGGTTGGCCTTGGCGAAGTCACGCAGAGCCTTGGCAGTGGCGACGAAGTCACCGTGCACGAACGCCACGGCCGAGGGACCCTTGAGGTCCTCGTCGAGCGACGTGATCCCCGCGTTGTTCGCGGCGATCTTGGTCAGCGTGTTCTTCACCACGGCGTACTCCGCGTCCTGACGGATGTTGCCGCGCAGCTCCTTGAGCTGGGCAACCGTCAGACCGCGGTACTCGGTCAGCAGGACGGCGTTCGAGTTCTCGAAAGACTTCGTGAGCTCGGCAACCGTTGCATCCTTCTGCGCCATGGTCACTCCTTACGTGTACGGACGTCACGCGGATGCGGGACGTCGACCTCGACCACCCCACGACATGACAAAAGCTCCGGCGCAAGCGCACGGAGCTTCGAGAAGTATTCGCACACCTGCGCGGGCCCCTGCTGAGCAGTGCTTCGATCGTCACGTTCGCACGCGATGATGACCGGCGGTCTTCGGTTACCACCCACTGTACGGCATGCGCCCGCCTCCCCCAAATTCCGCGCACCGCGATGGCGTGGGAGGGGAGGGATGCGAGAGGCTCGGCGTTAGGCTCGTACGGTGACTCCCGAACTCCAAGCGCGCATCCTCGCGGACTCCCGCGACCGGGTCGCCTGGCTCAGGGCACGCGCACGGGGCATCACCGCGACCGACGTGGCCGGACTCTCCGGAGAGGCCTCGATCACGCGCGCGGCGGATGCGAAGCTCGGCGCGGGCCCCCGGTTCGGCGGCAACGCGTACACCGACCACGGGCGCCGCCGCGAACCGGAGATCGCCGCCTGGGTGGCCGCGACCCACGGCATCCTGCCCTCCTCTGCACTGTTCCACGCGGAGGTCGAGAAGCGGCACCTGGCCACCCCGGACGGCATCTGCGTGGACGGCGACGGACGCGTGCTGCTCGCCGAGATCAAGACGACGAACAAGTCCTGGCGCACGATCCCACGCACCTATCTGCGTCAGGTGTGGTGGCAGCAGCACGTGCTCGGTGCCGAGCGCACCCTGTTCGTGTGGGAGGAGCACGACGACTTCAACCCGATCCACGACGAGCCGCGCTCCGTGTGGATCGAGCGCGACGACAAGGAGATCGGGCAGCTCGTCGCTCTGGCGACGCGGCTGATCGACGAGCTCTACCGACGCACCACCGGACAGGCGCCGCCGACGCGCACGCCGCTCGCACCGAGCCGTCGCTCCGCGCTGCGCGAGCGCGACATGTTCCGCGCTCTGGCCTTATCGGAGTGAGGCACGACACCGCGGTGCGTGCGGTGATCGACGGATGGTGATTTCTCACCATGGCGCATCGCGGTCCGCGATCGTTAGCGTGAGGAGCATCGGAGAACACGGACCGGAGGACTCAGATGCCTGATGTGCGAATCGACTTCGACGTCCTGGAGACGACGCGTCGGACGCTGGCGGACATCGGGGATGTGCTGACCTCGGCGACGGACGCCGTCAGCGACATCCCCTCCGCGGCCGTCGCGCAGAGCGATCTGCGCGACCGGCTGCACGAGATGGGCGATTTCTGGGGCAGCAGTCTTCGCAAGCTCTCGACGTTCGCGACCGAGGCCGGGGCGGGCCTGGAGGGCGTCGTCGACGCCTTCCGCAGCCTCGATGAGCAGATCGCCGATTCCTTGAAGGAGGAGGGTTGATGGCGGGCTTCACCGCGCTGGGCTTCGATCCCGCACCGGGAGACCTCGGCGTCATCGAGAGCCTGGTCGACCGCCTCTCCGCAACGGTGCAGGATGTCGACGACTCGCTGACCGGCATCAGCGGCGGTGACGACGCGGCGTGGATCGGGAAGTCCGGCGACGCGTTCCGGGCCACGCTCGCCGAGGACTTCCAGCCGCAGCTGCGAGCTTCGGGAGCCGCCCTCCGCGATTCGCGGGATGCGCTGCGCACGTGGGCGGTGCAGCTGGCCGCCCATCAGCTCGCGGCGCTGCGCCTCGAGGAGGAGGCTGCGGATGCCCGCTCTCTGGTCGCCACGCGTGCCGCGAGCGCGGATCAGAAGAGCGACGCCGCCGGCGCCGACGACGCCGCCCCCGACGCGGCCGCCGACGCTGCGAGCGCGAGCGCCGCGCTGCTGAGCGCCCAGGGCGCCCTGCAGGACGTGCTGACTCGTGCGAGAGAGCTCAAGGAGCGTGTCGATCAGGACGCCTCCGTCACCGCCTCATCGCTGATCTCGGCTCAGACCAGCCTCGACGGCTACCAGGAGAGCGGCTGGTCGAGCTTCTGGGGCTCGGTGGGCGACGTCGGCGAGTGGCTGATGGACAACGTCGTGCCGATGATCGAGGACCTGCTGCGCCTGGTCGCCCCGATCATCTCGATCGCCGCGATCTTCTTCCCCGCGCTCGCCCCGCTCGCGCTCGGCATCGCGATCGCGCTGGTCGCCATCGACGGGCTGCAGGCGCTGACCGATCGCGGCTCCTGGGGCGACTTCGCGGTGGGCGTGGTGGGGCTCGCCGTCGGGGCTGCCGGCGGCGCCGCGGTCACTCGCGCCTTCGGCCCGTCCGGGCAGATCCCCTTCGCGATCAACGTCAACCGGATGATGCCGGCGGTAGCAGGCGGAGGGGCGGCCGCGGGCAGTCTTGCCGGATCGCTGAGCCTGAACTTCAAGACCATGATGTCGAACGCGTACTGGCTGGTGACCAGCGCGAAGGACATCAACGACAACGTCCACGGGTACTACGACGAGGTGGAGCGCCACTCATGAGCGATGCGCTGGTGTGGCAGGCCATGCCGCAGGGCTGGATCGAGTTCGTGGCGCATGCTGAGTCGACGCGCGACGCGTGGTGGGAGGACTATCTCCGCAGCGGCGAGGGCTGGCTGCCCGACGAGGCGCGGGATGCGCTGACCGCGGGCTACCGGGCCGGGTGCGACGTCTTCCGCGACACGGAGTTCGACTTCGCGGGCATCGCCATCGCCGCGACCGAGACCCCGTTCGTCTCGATCATGTGCACGAGGGTGATGCGCGGGACGACCGCCGACGTCGGCGCGCACACATACGGGATCCATGCGCTCCTTCCCGCGCTGCGGTTCGGGGAGGATGCCGTCGCCGAGCCGTTCCAGGCGGATGACGGCCGCACCGGCAGCGTGACAACCGCCATCGTCGCCGAGCAGGGTGCGGATGTCGTCGTCTCGATCGGCGAGATCACTCTGCCAGGAGACGGCGGCAACGTCGTCGTGCTGGGTGTCTGCACGGATCCGGAGCGACGGGACTTCCTGGCGCTGCACACCGCATTCGCGCTCTCGACGACCCGGCTGCTGCCTGCCGGGGTGCGCCCGGAACCCGCCGCTGGCCTCATCACGGCAGAATCGACAGCATGACGTTCCGCTTCATCCAGCCCGAGTCGCGTCCTCTCCTCGAGACTCCCCCGGCAGCGGGACGATCGCTTGCGTCCGGCGACGCGCGGCGACAGCTCGACGCCGACTATCGCCGCTGGACGCGTCTTCTGGTCGGGTTCGCCGGTCTCGTGCTCGCGTCATTCGGGGTGGTGGCCGTCGTCGGCATCCCGCTCTCCGGCGCTCGCCTCACCGCCGTGGACATCACGATGGCGGTCGTCGGGGCCGTGCTCGGCGCGATCGGGGTCTGGATCCTCGTGCGGCTGCATCGCTCCGGCCGGGCACTGCTGAGCGCCCTGGCCTGGTGGACGGCCGAGCCGTATCGCCGCGGGGCCGCGCACCCGCGTGCGTCCGGCTGGGTGAGCGCACGCACGGTGAACGTCGAGCCCCCGATACTGGCCCGCATCGTGTCGTCGTCGGTCCTCGGGCTGTTCGGAATCCTCGCGATGGCGACCGTCGCCTACCCGACGCCGCCCGGCGCGCTGAATCCCGCACCTGCGGGCATCGGCCTCGGCATCCTGCTGCTGCTGACCGCCTGCGGCCAGATGGGCGGAGTCATGCGCCTCGTGTCGGGTCTCGCGGTGGCTGATCCGGTGTGGGCTCGCATCCGCAGCGCCTTCCGCCGCGACTGACGTTCGAGTCCGCTCACATCGGCGCGAGCACCAGGGCGGCCTCCGCGGCCACCTCCTCGGCGATCGCGTCGAGCAGCGGCGAGCGCAGGTTCCACTGCTGCCAGTACAGCGGCACCCTGATGCGCGGCTCGCCCAGCTCGACCAGGCCCTCAGACACGTGCGGTGCGGGGATCAGCCCCCACCCGAGCCCGAGGCGCACGGCCTCGGAGAAGTCATGCGATGCCGGCACGTAGTGCCTCGGCACCTGCCACGGGTCGACGTCCTTCGCCCGCAGCCAGCCCTGCTGCAGCGTGTCGCGCCGGTCGAAGTCGACGAACGGCGCTCGGGCCAGCGCGTCGGCCGTGACACCGCTCGGGAACCAGTCGTGCATGTACGCGGCGGTCGCCATCGCCCGGTACTCGAGCACGCCGAGCGGCGTGACCGCGCTGCCCCCGACGGGCTCGGCCTCGCTGGTCACCGCCGCCATCACCTCGCCCGACTCCAGCATCCGCGCGGTGTAGTCCTGGTCGTCGCGGTGCAGGTCGACGTCGATCGGATGCCGCCGTGCGACGCGCGCGAGCGGAGGCAGGAACCACGTGGCCATCGAGTCGGCGTTCACCGCCAGCGGGATCCGCACCCGCGGCGAGTCCGGTGCGGCGTCGCCGAGGCCGAACGCGGTGACGGCATCGTGCTCGAGCAGGGCGACCTGTCTGGCCAGCCGCACGAGCGCCTCGCCGGCCTCCGTCGCGCGAACCGGACGCGAGCGCACCACGACCGCCCGTCCGATCTGCTGCTCGATCGACTTGATCCGCTGACTGACGGCCGACTGCGTCACGTGCAGCCGGCGGGCGGCGGCGTCGAAGCTGCCCTCGTCGATGACCATCGCGACGGTGGCCGCCAGCTGGGCGTCGATCTTCACATAAGCAATGCTAATGGGCGTGCAGTTCTCTTCGCTGGCGCTGATGGACACAGCCTCTTAGCGTTGATCCGTGCTCACCTTCCTCGCCGGCCTCGGACTCATGTACTCGCTGATCGTCGCCGTCGGAGCACAGAACGTCTTCGTCCTGCGGCAGGGCCTGCGTCGAGAGCACGTCCTTCCCGTGGTGCTGATCTGCGCGACGTCCGACGCGGCGCTCGTCCTGGTCGGCACCGCAGGTCTGGGTTTCCTGATCGCCGAGCTGCCGTGGCTCATCGTCGCCGCCCGCTGGCTCGGAGGCCTGTCGCTCGTCGGGTACGGTGTCCTCGCCGCCCGGCGGGCGTGGCGAGCGGAGGGCGAGACGCTCGTCGCGGACCCGGCTCCGGCATCAGAATCGGACTCGTCGACCGGCAGCGGCACCGCGACCGCGACCCGCACCCGGCTCGCGCCGGTGCTCGCCGCCACCCTCGCGTTCACCTTCCTCAACCCGAACGTGTATCTCGACACGGTGCTGCTGATCGGCTCGATCGCCGCGACGCACGGTCAGGCGCGCTGGGTCTTCGCCGCGGGTGCCATTCTCGGCAGCATCACGTGGTTCTTCGCGCTCGGCTTCGGGGCGAGGCACCTGGGACGGTGGCTGCGCACCCCGCGTGCCTGGCGCATCCTCGACACGGTCATCGCCGCGCTGCTCGTGCTCATGGGCGTCCTGCTGGTGCTGCCCGTGTTCGCCGGCTGACCTCCCGGGCGCGAGCGGATCAGCCGCCGTCGAGGGGTCGGAGGATGCGGGTGAGGAAGCGCCGGGTGCGCTCCTCGCGCGGCGCGCCGAAGATCTCAGCGGGCGCGCCCTGCTCGACCACGACACCGGCGTCCATGAACAGCACGTGATCGGCGGCCTCCCGCGCGAAGCTCAGCTCGTGCGTCACGACGACCATCGTCCACCCCTCGTCCGCCAGTTCCTTGATCACGAGGAGCACCTCGCCGACCAGCTCGGGGTCGAGCGAGCTGGTCGGCTCGTCGAACAGCAGCAGGTCGGGCCGGAGGGCGAGGGCGCGGACGATGCCCACGCGCTGCTGCTGTCCGCCGGAGAGCTCGTGCGGACGAGCATCCGCCCGCTCCCCCAGGCCCACGCGCTCGAGCAGCCCGCGGGCCTCGGCGATGACCTCGGCCTTCGGGCGGCCCTGCACGCGCCACGGCCCCTCGATCACGTTCTCGAGCACGGTGAGGTGCGGGAAGAGGTTGTGATGCTGGAACACCATCGCCGAGCGATCGCGCAGCGCGAGACGCTGCTTCTGCGTGACCCCCGCGGAGAAGTCGATCCGCAGGCCTCCGGAGGCGATGATCGCACCGGCGTCCGGCGTCTCGAGACCGTTCAGCGAGCGCAGCACCGTCGTCTTGCCCGAGCCGCTGGGCCCGATGAGCACGACGACCTCGCCCCGGTGCAGGGTCAGATCGATCCCGCGCAGCACGTGGTTGTCGCCGAAGCTCTTGTGCAGGCCCGTGGCGGTGAGCAGCGGCGTGGATCCGTCAGTGGGCGACACGGCTGTCGAGCCTCCTCTCGAGGGCGTTCTGCCCGAACGACAGCACGAGGCAGAGCACCCAGTACACCAGGGCAGCGGCGAGATAGAGAACCATGAACTCGTACGTGGTCGACGCGATCTGCTGGCTGACCTTGAACAGCTCGGTGACGAGGATCAGCGACGTGAGCGAGGTGTCCTTCACCAGGGAGATGAAGGTGTTCGACAGCGGCGGCACAGAGACACGGGCGGCCTGCGGCAGGATGATGCGGGTCAGCGTGCGGGCGCGGTTCATGCCCACCGTGTAGGCGGCCTCCCACTGCCCTCTCGGCACCGACAGGATCGCCGCGCGCACGACCTCGGCCCCGTACCCGCCGACGTTCAGAGAGAGCGCGATGATCGCGCTGGGCCACGGATCGATCGTGACGCCGATCGACGGCATCCCGTAGAAGATCACGAACAGCTGCACCAGCAGCGGGGTTCCCCTGATCACCGAGATGTAGAACCGCGCCGCGTTGGAGAGCACCGCGTTCGTCGAGATGCGCATCAGCGCGACGCCGATGGCGATGAGCAGGCCGAGCGCGAAGGAGACCAGGGCGAGCGGCACGGTCACCGTGACGCCGGCGAGCGCGATCGGCCCCAGTGAGTTCAGGAAGAGCTGCCAGGCGTCCATCGACGGCGAGCTTACTCGGTGACGTCCTCGCCGAAGTACTTGTCGCTGATCTCGGCGAGCGTCCCGTCTGCCCGCAGTTCGTCGAGCGCGCCGTCGACCGCCTTCACGAGAGCCGACTTGTCCTTGGTGAACACGAACGCCTGCTCGCCCGCCTCATCGGTCTCGGCCGCGATCTTGAGCCCGGTGGGCCCGTCGGTGGTCTCGTAGTCGAGGAAGGTGAGCTTGTCGTTGATCGTCGCGTCCACCCGTCCCTGCCGCAGCAGTGCGACCGCCTGAGCCCAGCCTTCGACGGCTTCGACCGTGGCGCCCGACTCCTTCGCGAGATCGTTCCAGTTGCTGGTCAGCGACTGGGCAGCGGTCTTGCCGTCGAGGTCGGCGAACGAGCTGATCGAGTCGTCGTCGTCCTTCACGACGATCACCCCTGGCGAGACGGTGTACGGCGCGCTGAAGAGGTAGTTCGCCTCGCGGTCGTCGTTGATCGTCACCTGGTTGGCGATGACGTCGAAGCGTCCGGCATCCAGTCCGGCGAAGATCGCATCCCACTGCGTCTCCTGGAACTCGACCTTCAGGCCGAGCTTGTCGGCGACCGCCTGGATGATCTCCACGTCGTAGCCGGTGAGCTCTCCCGTGCCGCCGTCGGCGTGGAAGCTGAACGGGCGGTACGTGCCCTCGGTCGCGACGGTCAGCGTGCCGTCGGACACCAGGCCGAAGTCGGACCCGCCCGACGTGGCCGATCCGCTCGAGGCGGGCGCGGTCGAACCGCTGCACGCGGTGAGCGCTGCGGCGACGACGATCAGTGCGGTGGCGGCGATGAGACGACGGGACATGCGGGGTCCTCCTGGAATGCGGTGGTGCGGTGCTCTCACACTATGCGGCGAACCTGCACGGAGGATCGTGCGTGTCGTTGCGTGACACGCAGAAGGCCCCCGCCGGCGAACCGGCGGGGGCCTTGCATCGACGGGCTCAGCGGCCGCTTCGATCAGCGTCAGATGGCGTTGACGTCCAGCGGGATGCCGGGGCCGAACGTGGTCGACACGGCACCCTTCTGGATGTAGCGACCCTTCGAGCTCGACGGCTTGAGGCGGACGATCTCCTCGAGGGCGGCGCCGATGTTCTCGTTCAGCTGCTCAGCGGTGAACGAGGCCTTGCCGACGATGAAGTGCACGTTGGCGTGCTTGTCGACACGGAACTCGATCTTTCCGCCCTTGATCTCCTCGACGGCCTTGGCCGGGTTGGGGGTCACGGTGCCGGTCTTGGGGTTGGGCATCAGACCGCGCGGGCCGAGCACCTTGCCGAGACGACCGACCTGGCCCATGAGCTCAGGGGTCGAGACGGCGGCGTCGAAGTCGGTCCAGCCGGCGGCGACCTTCTCGATGAGCTCGGTGCCGCCGACCTCGTCTGCGCCTGCGGCGATGGCGGCCTCAGCGGCTGCACCGTTCGCGAACACGATGACGCGGGCGGTCTTGCCGGTGCCGTGCGGGAGCATGACGGTGCCGCGCACCATCTGGTCGGCCTTGCGGGGGTCGACCGCGAGCTTCAGCGCGACCTCGACGGTCGAGTCGAACTTCGCCGAGCCGGTCTCCTTCGCGAGGGCGACAGCCTCGGTCGGGGTGTAGAAGCGGTCTTCCTCGATCTTCGCGAGGGCCGCCTGGTATGCCTTGGACTTGGTAGCCATTGTTATCTCCCTCAGCCCTCGACCGTGATGCCCATCGAGCGCGCAGTGCCCTCGATGATCTTCGATGCGGCGTCGATGTCGTTCGCGTTCAGGTCAGCCTGCTTCTGCTCGGCGATCTGACGGACCTGGTCCTTGGTGATCTTGCCGACCTTGACGGTGTGCGGCGTGGCCGAAGCCTTCGCCACACCCGCGGCCTTCTTGATCAGCTCTGCCGCCGGCGGGGTCTTCAGGACGAACGTGAAGCTGCGGTCCTCGTAGACGGTGATCTCCACCGGGATGACGTTGCCGCGCTGCGACTCGGTCGCGGCGTTGTACGCCTTGCAGAACTCCATGATGTTCACGCCGTGCTGACCGAGCGCGGGGCCGATGGGCGGCGCCGGGTTGGCTGCACCGGCGTTGATCTGGAGCTTGATCAGGCCGGTCACCTTCTTCTTGGGTGCCATGATTTTCCTTTCATCGAGCGGATGCCCAGGGCATCCCTCTCCCGCGTCCCCGGCGTCTCCGGGGTGCGGTGCCGTCTGTGCTCGCGCACAAACCACAACAGTCTACCGCACGCAGAGCGCCCCGCCGGCCGAAGCCGACGGGGCGCACTGCAGACGACGGAGCGTCAGAGCATCTTGGTGACCTGCTCGAACGACAGCTCCACCGGCGTCTCGCGCTCGAACAGCGAGACGAGGACGGTGAGCTTGCCGCTGGCGGCGTTGATCTCGCTGATCGTTCCGGGCAGACCCGCGAACGAGCCCTCCTTGATCGTGATGGTCTCGCCGACCTCGAAGTCGACCTCGGCCGCCATCGGACGAGCCACGGCGACGCCGCCCTTGGCCGCGATGGACTTCGCGGTGGGGACGTCCTTGACCTCGACGAGGGACTTCAGCATGTTGAACGCCTCTTCGAAGCGCAGCGGGGTCGGGTTGTGGGCGTTGCCCACGAAGCCGGTCACGCCGGGCGTGTGGCGCACGACCGACCAGGTGTCCTCGGTGAGCTCCATGCGCACCAGCACATAGCCGGGGATGCGCACGCGGTTGACCATCTTGCGCTGGCCGTTCTTGATCTCGACGACGTCCTCCATCGGGACCTCGATCTGGTAGATCTCGTCCTCGACCTCGAGCGTCGACTTGCGCTGCTCGATGTTGGCCTTCACCTTGCGCTCGAAGCCGGCGTACGAGTGGATGACGTACCACTTGCCGGGGAGCATGCGCAGGTCGGCGCGGAACGCCTCGTACGGGTCCTCCTCGGCGGCGGCGTCGTCGTCGACCTCCGGGCCGTCGTACGGGGTGACCTCGTCGGCCGCAGCCGCCTCGGCCTCGGCGGACTCCTCCGCCACAGCGTCGTTGAGGACCTCGGCGGCTGCTTCAGACTCAGCCGCTTCGTCCAGGTTCAGAGCGTCGTTCACGATCGCGTCCGCCTCCGGGTCTTCGATTTCGATGTCGTCGGTGTCGTCGTACTCCACGTCGCTCTCGCCCTCGATGTGCAGAGCGTTGTGCTCGGCAGCGGAGGACGACTGCTCCTGCTCGGCGAGCACATTGCCCTCCTGGGCCTCGTCCTCTTCGCTGGACTGCTCAGCGGCGGTCGCCCAGTCGGCGTCGTCGGAATACTTGTCAGACACTTTGCTTCTTTCCAATCGCTGCGACGGTCCGGGGCGCGGAGCGTCGACGTGGGTTCATCAGCTCAGCGGGACTCCGAAGACGTAGTGCGCTCCGGTTCCGAAGATCCAGTCGAGTCCGTAGACCAGACCCATGACGATCAGCACGAAGACGAACACGACGGTGGTGAACTTGACGAGTTCCTTGCGGGTCGGCGTGACGACCTTGCGCAGTTCGCTGATCACCTGGCGGAAGAACAGGGCGATACGTCCGAAGAAGCCGAGCTTGCTGTCGCGCAGGGCGTAGGTGCCCGAGGCGGCGATGTCGCCGCGAACGTCGTCCTGGTCCATGCACGTACCTTTCGTGAGCCAGCATGCGCTGACGCGCAGGGCGGACAGGAATCGAACCTGCAACCTGCGGTTTTGGAGACCGCTGCTCTGCCAATTGAGCTACCGCCCTAGAGGCCGGTGGGCCTCGGAGTCCGCCTCCTCGCCGCGACCCTGGGGCACGGTGAAGGATGCAGACGACTGCCCCTCAAGTGTACGGCATCCGGAACCGTCGGCCGAACCGGCGCCGACACCCGCGTGAGTCGCGAGTGTCGGGCAGACTGGGATCCGTGGGTCGCTACCGGCTCAGGAAGCCGACGAGAGGGGCGCAGTGGGCGCGGATGTGCAGCAGTTCCAGGTGGATCTCCGCGGAGTCGTCGATCTGCTGAGCAGGCACATCTACTCCGGCCCTCGCGTGTACCTGCGCGAGCTGCTGCAGAACGCTCGGGATGCCATCGCCGCCCGCTCCGAGGTGGACGGCGGCGGCACGGGCATCCGGATCACCCCGCTCGCCGACGACGGCGGCGAGTTCGTGCTGCGCGACGACGGCGTCGGGCTGACGGCGAGCGAGGTCGCCGACCTGCTCGCGACGGTGGGTCGCACCTCGAAGCGCGACATCTTCGACATGCCCCGCAGCGACTATCTCGGACAGTTCGGCATCGGGCTGCTGAGCTGCTTCATGGTCTCCGACCGCATCGTCATCCGCTCGCGCAGCGCGCGTGGGGGTGCGGGGGTGGAGTGGACCGGCAGCTCCGACGGCACGTTCCAGGTCGTCGATCTCGACGAGGAGGTGCCCGTGGGCACGAGTGTGCACCTCACGCCCCGCTCCGAGCACGCCGACCTGCTCCGCCCGGCAGCGGTCCGGCAGCTCGCGCAGGACTTCGGGGAGTTCCTGCCCGTGCGGATCACGATCGCGATGCCCGGCGGCGACCTCGAGGTCACCCGCCCCGCGCCGTTCCTCGGCGAAGGAGACACGCAGGCCGCACTCGCGTACGGTCGCGATCTGATCGGCGCGACCCCGATGGACATCATCGAGATCTCGGAGCCGGCCACCGGAACCCGCGGGCTCGCCTACGTGCTGCCGTTCGCGCCGCCGCCCAACCTGCGGCAGGCGACGCGCACCTATCTCGGTCGGATGCTGCTCGCCGAGCGCTCGACGGAGGTGCTGCCCGACTGGGCGTTCTTCGTGCGCGCGGTCGTCGACACGACCGGCCTCTCCCCCACCGCCAGCCGAGAGTCGCTCGTGGAGGACGGCGCACTCGAGCACGTGCGCGAGCAGCTCGGCGCCGGCATCCGCCGGTGGGTGCTCGAGCTCGGACTCACCGCCCCGCACCTGCTCACCCAGTTCGTCGCGGTGCACGAGCTCGGCCTGAAATCGCTCGTGCGCCACGACGACGAGCTCGCCCGCTTCATCACGCGCTGGCTGAGCGTCGAGACCACCCACGGCAGCGTCCGGATCGGCGACCTCGTCGAGCGCCACCGCCATATCCGCTACGCGCGCACCGTCGACGAGTTCCGGCAGGTCGCGGGGATCATCCCCTCCTCCGAGGTGCTCGTCAACGGCGGGTATCTGTACGACGCGGATCTCATCGCCGAGCTTCCCGCGCTGTTCCCGGAGGTGACGGTCGAGCAGATCGACGTGACCGGCGAGCTCGACCGGCTCGACCCGCCCCCGCTCGATGACCGGGAGGCGGCGATCGCGCTGGAGGCGCGGGCGGGCGCGGTGCTCGCCGCATCCGGATGCGCGGTGATCGTGCGCGCGATCGACCGCGCGGACCTCAGCGGCCTGTACGTCGCCGACCCGCGGGTGCTGCGCGCGATCGATCGCGGCCGCACCAGGGGAATCGCGGGCGGGCTGTGGGGCGGCGTGCTCGCGCGGATCGACGACACGGTCGGCGATGCGGGCGATGACGACGTGCGCGCCCGGCTGTGCCTGAACTGGTCGAATCGCGTCGTGCGCACCCTCTCCGCGGTCGACGACGACGCCGTGTTCGCGCGCACGGTGCAGCTGCTGTACATCCAGGCGCTGCTCGCCGGCCACCACCCGCTGACCGATGCCGACCGGGCGCTGATGACCACCGCTCTGACCGACCTCGTCGCACTGTCCGCCGGCGTGCGAGACGATTTCCCCTTCGACGGGCTCGACCTGCCGGACGCTTTCACCGAGGAGCCCTGATGACCGACCGCACGACGCGCTTCCGGCAGCTGCTCGACGAGATCGACAGCACCCCCTGGGGCCCGCACGAGCAGTCCCTCACGGCGGAGGCCGTCGCCCTCGCGCAGGAGCTCGGCGACGAGCAGCTCGAGTACCAGGCGCGCATGCGGCAGACGGCGTCGGCGAACATGGGCGGGCTCACCGACGTGATGCTGACCTCGTTCGCATGGTGCCTCGCCCACCACGACGCCGACCCGCTGCGCTTCCCGCTCGACATCGACAACGGGGCCGCCGACCTCATGTGGCAGTTCAAGTGGATGGCTGCGACGCTGCGCGCGTCGCCGGCGTTCTCGAGCGAGCAGATCGCGGCTGTGCTCGACGACATGGAGGCGCACTACTGCCGCGCCGGGATCGGCATGAGCGGCGTGCTGACCGCCCGCTTCGAAGACGCCTGGGCCTCGGGTCGCATCGACGAGGCCGAGCGGCTGCGGGGTCTGCTCGAGACGACACCCCGTGACGACTACAGCCACTGCGATGCGTGCGGGCGCAGCCAGAACGCCGGCTTCTTCGCCGCGACCGATCGCGACGAGCAGGCGATCCGCCTGGTCGAGGAGATGATCGAGGGCGGCTTCTCGTGCGGCGAGGAGCCCGAGCACGCCCTGTCGCGCGTGCTGCTGCCGTATCTGCGCGCCGGCCGGCTGGACGACGCCAGGTCGGCGCACCTGCGCAGCTACCGGCTCGCGAAGGACAACCCCGACAACCTCGGCATCGTCGCGAACCACATCGTGTTCGCCGCGGTCACGGGCAACGAGGCGCGGGCGCTCTCGCTCATCGAACGTCACCTGCCGTGGCTGGCGCACGACCCGCTGAACGTCGACGGGCACTTCGCGCTGCTCTCCGCGATCGCGTTCGCCCTCGATCGCGTGGTCGCCGTCGGCCACGCGGACGCGACGGTGCGCGGCGCGGACGCCGCCGGGCTCGCGCCGTTCTTCGGCGACCGAGAGGGCGGGTGGACGGCATCCGCCGTCGCGGATGCCGCGAGCGCCGCCGCCGACCGGATCGGGGCGGAGTTCGACGCCCGAGACGGCTCGGACTGGCATGCGCAGCGCCGGGCCCGCATGCGCGCCCTGGCGGACACGCGCTGGGATGTGCCGGTCCGTTCCGACGCGTTCGCGGTGGACGCGCCGTCACCCGAGCCCCAGGATGCGCAGGGCTGGTACGAGCGTGCGATCGCCCTGGCCGGCTACGGCTCCGAGCAGGACGCGCTGGCCGCGGCGGACCGCGTCGGCGACCGCGCCGATGGCGGGCTGGCCGACGCCGAGAAGCGGGCGCGGCTGCTGGGTCTGCGCATCGGTGCGCTCACCTCGCTCGCGCAGTGGGACGCGGCCGAGGCGCTGCTGCCGCTGCGCGGGGAGGCGCTTCGGGAGGCCGGGCACCCGCAGCAGGCAGATCTGGAGGCCCGCCGCGGACTCGCGCTGTACGGGCGCGGCGACGTGGGCGACCATGCGAGCCTCGAGCAGGAGTGGGCGGATGCCGCCGGCCTGCCCTCCTGGTCGCGCGGGGACATCGCACTGACCCTGGCGGCGCTGCGGCTGAGAGGTGACGATCCCATCGGCGCGGTCGAGCTCACCGAGCACGCCGCCGTGTGCTTCGCCGAAGCCGACGACGAACGGCTGGTGACGGCGAGCCGGATGCTGCGCGCCATGGCATGGGTGGCTCAGGGGGAGATCGATCAGGCTCACGAGATGCTCGAGTCGCTGCTGGCCGATGACGCCCTGAACCCCGGCCACCGGGCGCGCCTGCTCGAGATGCGCGCACGGCTGCTCGGCGGTGCGGGTCGGCTGGAGGAGGGCGCCGCCGATGCGGACGCGGCGGCCGGCATCCTGACCTCGCTCGGCGCGATCACGGCGCTCGCAGAGACGCAGATGCTCGCCGGCGCCCTGTGGGATGACGCCGGACACCCCGATCAGGCCGTGCCGCGCTACCGCGCGGGAATCCGCCTGATGCGCGAGCGCGACGCCGACGTCAGCGGCGCCGACTTCCGGCTCGGCCGCGCGATGCTCGCCGCCGGCCACGCGGCCGAGGCTGCCGAGCTGCTCGGCGATGTGCTGCAGCGCGAGGAGGACGGCGGCGCGTCTGCGGCGTCGCGGGCGATGACCGCCGCCGTACTGGGCCGCGCTCTCGCCACCGCCGAGGAGTACGGCCAGGCGATGGGCGCGTACGGGTACGCGGCCGAGCTGCACGCCGAGGCCGGCGAGCCCGCAGAGCAGGCGCTGGTGCTCACCGAGCAGGCGAAGATCCTGGCGCGATTCGGCGAGCATTCCGACGCTCGCGACCTGCTCGAGCAGGCGGCCGCGCTCGTGCGGCCCACCGACGCGATCGGCGCCCTCGTCGAGGTGCTGCACAACCTCGGCCAGTCGTACGGCGGCGACCGCGATGAGCGCGCGTTCGCGCTGTTCGACGAGGTGCTCGCCCTCGCGGTCGAGCACGAGGCGGACTGGCTGGTCGCCGACGTCACCGACTCGCGCGGCCGCGCGCTGATCGAATTCGACCGCATCGACGAGGCGATCGCCGCGCTGCTCACCGCGGCCGACGGCTTCGCGGCGATCGGGGATGCCGGGTCGGCCGGCGGTTCGGAGCTGTTCGCCGCCCGCACGCTCGCGGCGGCCGAACGGCTCGACGACGCCGTGCCGCTGTATCGCAGCGTGCTCGACAGAGCTGCGGAGTTCCCCGCGCTGCGTCAGGTCGCCGCTCTCGAGCTCGGCGATGTCCTCGACAAGCTCGGCCGCACGGGCGATGCCGCGCAGGTGCGCACGCTGCTGGACGAGTAGGTCCCCCGGCGCGGCATCCGGCATCTCGACTCATCCGAGGTAGGCGAACACGCGAGCGCAGGACGAAACACCCGGATTCTCTCCTACCTCCGCCTGTTCACCTGCGCTGCCGCGGGCAGGCAAACAGGCGGGCAGGCAAACAGGCGGGCAGGCGAACAGCCGACGCTCCGTGACGCATGACCGGGCGCGCCGGACGGCGCGTCAGAAGAGCTGACGCCAGTTGGCCTTGGCGAGGTCGAGCAGCTCATCGCCTCGTCCCGACATGACTGTCCGGATCGCGTACAGGGCGAAGCCCTTCACCTGCTCGGCGCTGACCGACGGCGGCATCGAAAGCTCCTGCCGCTCGGTGACCACGTCCAGCAGGGCCGGCCCGTCGTGTGCGAGCACCTCGGCCACCGCATCCAGCAGATCCTCCGACCGCTCGACCCGGCGCGCGAAGATGCCCAGCGCCGACGCGACCGCCGCGAAGTCGGGGTTGTCCAGGTCGGTGCCGTAGGTGACGAAACCGGCTGCCTTCATCTCGAGCTCGACGAAGTTCAGTGACGAGTTGTTCACCACGACCACCTTCACGGGCAGACGGTTCTGGGTGATCGTGATCAGCTCGCCGAGCATCATCGCGAGTCCCCCGTCTCCGGCGAGGGCGATCACCTGCTGATCGGGCCTCGCGGTCTGCGCACCGATCGCGTGCATGATCGCGTTCGCCATCGAGCCGTGGGTGAACGAGCCGATCAGCCGCCGCCGCTCCGTCATGGAGAAGTAGCGCGCGGCCCAGACCGTCGGCGAGCCGACATCCGCCGTGAAGATGGCATCCGACGCCGCAGCCTCATCGATCAGCCGGGCGAGGTACTGCGGGTGGATCGGCGCCTTGCCGCGAGCCGGCACGGCCAGCTCATCCAGCTTCGCGCGCGTCTTGCGGTAGTGCGCGACGGCGTCGTCGAGGTGCGAGCGATCGCTCTTCTCGGCCAGCCGCGGCAGCAGCGCACCGACGGTGGCCTTCACATCGCCGACGAGGCCGAGATCGAGCGGATGCCTGCGCCCGAGCTGCGAGCCCCGGATGTCGACCTGGATCGTCGTCGCGCGCTCGGGGTAGAACTGCGTGTACGGAAAGTCCGACCCGAGCACGAGGAGGACGTCGGCCGCCTCCATCGCACGGAACCCGGACGCGAAGCCGAGCAGGCCGGTCATCCCGACGTCGAACGGATTGTCGTACTCGATGTGCTCCTTGCCCCGCAGCGCGTGCACGATCGGCGCGGCGAGCCGGTCTGCCAGAGCGACGACCTCGTCGTGCGCACCCTCGACTCCGGCCCCGGCGAGGATGGTCACCTTCCGCGTGCCATTGAGCAGCGTGGCCGCCTGCTCGAGCTCTGCCGGGCTCGGGGTGATCACGGGATTCGTGCGCGGGATGACGACGGCGCGGTCGTCGGCGATCTCGGCGAGGGCGACGTCTCCCGGGATCACCAGCACCGCCACGCCGCGCTGCTCGATCGCCGCGCGCATCGCGATCTCCATCAGGCGCGGCATCTGCGTCGGGTCGGCGACGTACTCCACGTACACGCTCGACTCGCGGAACAGCTCCTGCGGGTGGGTCTCCTGGAAGTACCCGGTGCCGATCTCGACCGTGGGGATGTGGGCGGCGATCGCGAGCACGGGCACCCGAGACCGGTTCGCGTCGTAGAGTCCGTTGATGAGGTGCAGGTTGCCCGGGCCGCAGGATCCGGCGACCACGGCGAGGTCACCTGTGAGCGCGGCATCGGCAGCCGCGGCGAACGCCGCAGACTCCTCATGTCGCACATGCACCCAGCGGATGGCGCCGTCCTTGCGGAGCGCGTCGGTGAAGCCGTTGAGCGAGTCGCCCGGGATGCCGTAGACCCGGTCGATGCCGTTGGCGCGAAGCGTGCGGACCATGTTCTCAGCGACGGTCGTCATGCCTCGACCCTACGCCCGCCCGCGGATCAGTACTCGGCGACGCCGTAGCGCTCCGGCTCACCGGTGCGCCGGAACGCCCGTCCGCTCACCGTGGTCGGCTCGATGCGCACGTAGTTGTACTTGAGTGTCGGCACCCACGGGGTCAGCCCCAGCCGGTCGGCGGCCTCCCGCTCGTCGAGGGTGTCGAGCGTGCGTGCCCTGCCGCGCACGATGACGCTCCAGGCGTCGGCATCCGTGTGGTCGTCGACCTCGAAGATCACCTCGTCGTTGACGGTCAGCTCCACCAGCTTGCTGCCCTCCGCGGTGCGGAAGACGATCGAGGCGCCGTCGGTGACGTAGTTGATCGGGAAGATGTCGATGACGTCGCCCACCCGGGTCACCAGGCGCCCCAGCTCGAAGCCACGAAGGCGCTGCCAGCATTCCTCTTCGCTCAGCCGGACGACCGGATCCTCGGTGGTCATGACGCGCTCCTTCCGCCTGGTTCGAGACTATCCCCGAAGACGCCGACGCGGTACGGGCGGATGTCGCCCGTACCGCGTCGATGACGGTGCCGGTGATGCTCAGGCGGTGCGGATGAGCTTCTTGTTGACGAACTCGTCGGCGGCCAGCAGACCCAGCTCGCGCGAGGTGCCGCTGCGCTTCACCCCGCCGAAGGGCAGCTCGGGGCTGTCGGCGAGGGCGATGTTGACGTAGACCATGCCCGCCTCGATGCGATTCGCGACGCGCTCAGCCTGCTCGGCGTCGGTCGTGAAGACGTACGAGCCGAGGCCGAAGGCGGTGTCGTTGGCCAGCTCGACCGCGGCGTCCTCATCGGCGACGCGGTAGACGACCGCGGCCGGGCCGAAGAGCTCCTCGCGGTACACGTCCATCTCCGGCGTCACGTCGGCCAGCACGGTGGGTGCGAAGAACGCGCCCTCGCGGGTGCCTCCGGTGAGCACCCTCGCGCCCTGAGCGACAGCCGTGTCGACCTGCTCCTGCAGGCGCTCGGCGGCAGCGAGCGACGACAGCGGGCCGAGCACGGTGTCCTCCTGCGTCGGGTCCTCTGCCGAGACGGCAGCCAGCGAGGCGACGAACTTCGAGGTGAACTCCTCGTACAGCTCGTCGACGATCACGAAGCGCTTCGCGCCGTTGCACGACTGCCCGTTGTTGTCGAGGCGCGCGTCGACGGCGAGCTGCACGACCGAGTCGAGGTCGTCGGTGGAGAGCACGATGAACGGGTCGGACCCGCCCAGCTCGAGCGCGACCTTCTTCAGGTTGCGCCCGGCGACCTCGGCGACGGCGGCGCCGGCGCGCTCGGAGCCGGTGACCGAGACGCCCTGCACGCGCGGGTCGGCGATGATCGTCGCCGCCTGCTCGTTGGTGGCGTAGACGTTGACGTACGCCCCCTCGGGCAGACCGGCATCGCGGTAGATGGCCTCGATCGCCGCAGCCGACTCGGGGCACTGCGGGGCGTGCTTGAGGATGATCGTGTTGCCGATCGCGAGGTTGGGAGCGGCGAAGCGGGCGACCTGGTACGCCGGGAAGTTCCACGGCATGATGCCCAGCAGCGCACCCAGCGGAGCGCGGCGCACGAGCGCGCTGCCCTCGCCGACGATCTGCAGCGGCTGGTCGGCCGTGATCACCTCGATGTTGTCGGCGTAGTACTCGATGATGTCGGCGGCGAACTCGACCTCGCCGACCGCCGCGGCGATCGGCTTGCCCATCTCGCGCACGATGATCGCGCCCAGCTCGTCCTTGCGCTCGCGGTGCAGCTCGGCGATGCGGCGGATCACTCCGGCCCGGTCGGCCGGAGCGGTCGCGCCCCACACCTTCGCGGCCGACGCGGCCGACGCGACGGCCCGCTCGATCTGCTCGTCGGTGGCGGTGTCGTAGCTGGCGACGGTCTCGCCGGTGGCCGGATTGACGACGGCGTAGTCGGTCATGTCGGTTCCTCTCGTAGGGGCGGATGCTGAGGTGGGCCCGCGACCAGGTCGCGGGCCCACCTCGCGGGTCAGCTGTTCGGAATCAGGGTGTACTTGGTGGACAGGTACTCGTGGATGCCCTCGGCGCCGCCCTCACGGCCGATGCCGGACTGCTTCACACCGCCGAAGGGAGCCGCGGCATTCGAGACGACGCCCACGTTCAGACCCATCATGCCCGTCTCCAGCGCGTCGATCATCCGGTGGCCCCGGGCGAGGTCCTCGGTGAACACGTACGAGACGAGTCCGTACTCGGTGTCGTTCGCCAGCCGCACGGCCTCCGCCTCGTCGGCGAAGGTCGCGATGGCGAGCACGGGCCCGAAGATCTCCTCGCGGAGGATCGCGCTGCCGGCGACCACATCGGTGAGCACGGTGGGCTCGTAGAACGTGCCGGCGCCCTCGACGGCCTTGCCGCCGGCGAGCACGCGGGCGCCGCGGTCGACGGCGTCGCCCACGAGCTCCTCCGCCTTGGCGACGGCGTCCTCGTCGATCAGCGGGCCGATGGCCACGCCGTCTTCGGTGCCGCGGCCGATCTTCATCGCCTGCACGCGCTCGGACACCCGACGGCCGAACTCCTCGGCGACGTCCTGGTGCACGATGAAGCGGTTGGCTGCGGTGCAGGCCTGTCCGATGTTGCGGAACTTCGCGGCCATCGCGCCGTCGACCGCCTTGTCGAGATCCGCGTCCTCGAAGACGACGAACGGGGCGTTGCCGCCCAGCTCCATCGACACGCGCAAGATGCCGTCGGCCGCCTGTGCGATGAGCTTGCGACCCACCTCGGTCGACCCCGTGAACGAGAGCTTACGCAGCCGCGGGTCGGCGATGATCGGGCCCGACAGCGCGCCGGAGCGCGAGGTCTGCACCACGTTGACGACGCCGGCGGGCAGGCCCGCCTCCTCCAGCAGCTTCGTGAAGAAGATGGTGGTCAGCGGGGTCAGGGCCGGGGGCTTGATCACGACGGTGCAGCCGGCGGCGAGCGCCGGTGCGATCTTCCGGGTCGCCATCGCGAACGGGAAGTTCCACGGGGTGACGAAGAACGACGGGCCGACCGGGCGCTGCGACACGATCATCTGACCGGTGCCCTCGGGGTTGCTGCCGTAGCGGCCGCTGATCCGCACGGCCTCCTCGCTGAACCAGCGCAGGAACTCGCCGCCGTAGACGACCTCGCCGCGGGCCTCGGCGAGCGGCTTGCCCATCTCGAGGGTCATCAACAGCGCGAGGTCCTCCTTGTGCTGCTGCACGAGGTCGAAGGCGCGGCGCAGGATGTCGCTGCGGGTGCGCGGGGCGGTGGCCGCCCAGGCGTCCTGCGCGGCGACGGCCGCGTCGAGGGCCCGGATGCCGTCGGCGGGTGTCGCGTCGGCGATCGAGGCGATCACCTCGTTCGTCGCGGGGTCGCGCACGTCGAAGGTGCGCCCCTCCTCGGCATCCGTCCACTGCCCGCCGATGAAGAGGCCGCCGGGGACGCGGGAGAGGAGTTCCTGCTCGTTCGATGCGAGTGTCATGGTCATCTCGATTCTGTGGGAAGGATGGTCAGCGGCGGCGGGCGCTGGGCGGGGCGTCCACGCTCAGCGTCTCGCCGCGGAAGAAGGCGGGGGCGAAGATCCGCTGCACGAACATCAGCACCGCACCGAAGACGAGCAGGCCGACGCCGATGAAGAACACGATGCCGATGCCGCCCTCGCCGTTGGCGTCGACGCCGATGGCGATCGATCCGTAGTCGGGCGCGAGGCTGTCGACCGCGGTGATCACGAACAGCACGAGCAGGATGATGCCGCCGACGAGCGGGCTGGCGAACTTGAAGAAGAAGTCCTTGCCCGAGTCGAACCACTGGCGGCGGAAGTACCACACGCACGAGAGCGCCGTGATGCCGTAGTAGAAGCAGATCATCATGCCCAGCGCGAGGATCGTGTCCCACAGCGCGTCCTCGCTGAGGAAGCGCATCACGGCGTAGAACCCGCCCGCGACGACCGCGGACACGATCGTCGCGTAGCCAGGGGTGAAGAAGCGCGGGTTGACTCGGGCGAACTTCCGGGGCATCGCGCCGTAGTGCCCCATGGCGAGCAGGGTGCGGGCCGGCGAGATGAACGTCGACTGCAGCGACGAGGCAGACGAGGTGAGCACCGCGAGCGAGAGCAGGAAGGCGAGACCGCCCATCACCGGACCGGACAGCGCGAAGAACACGTTGCCGCCGATGTCCTCGTTGGTCAGACCGAGGCCCTCATCGCCGATGCCGGAGTACATCAGGCTGCTGATGGTGAGCAGGAGGTAGATGGCGATGATCGAGACCACCGTGAGCATCGCGGCGCGGCCCGGCGTGCGCTCGGGGTCCTTCGCCTCCTCATTCATCGTGAGGGTGACGTCCCACCCCCAGAACATGAAGACGGATGCCGACAGCCCCATCACGATCATCGAGAGTCCGCCCTGGATCTCGAACGGGTTGAACCACGCGAACTCGGGCAGGTTCGCCTCGAACGCGCCGCCCTGCACGGTCTCGACGATCGCCATCACGGAGAAGAGCACGAGGATCGCGACCTGGAAGGCGACCAGGCCGTACTGCAGCTTCTGCGACGTCGACACGTCGCGGTACGACACCCAGGTCGCGAGGGCCACGAAGATCAGGCACACGGCGACGTTGACGAACGGGTTGCGCGTGATCGACGCGATCTCCTCGTTGCCGGAGATCTGCGAGATCAGCAGGAAGAGGAAGTCGACGGCGATGCCGGCGAGGTTGGACAGCACGAGGATCGTCGCGACGATCAGGCCCCACCCCGCCATCCACCCCACGTACGGGCCGAAGGCGCGGGTGGCCCAGGTGAAGCTGGTGCCCGAGTCGGGCATGGCCTTGTTGAGCTCGCGGTAGCCGAAGGCCACGAGCAGCATCGGGATGAAGCCGAGCAGCAGGATGGCCGGAACCTGGAACCCGACGGCGCCCACCGCTCCGCCGATCCCGGCGGTGTACGTGTACGCAGGGGCGATGCACGAGATGCCCATCACGAGGGCGCCCAGGACGCCGACGGTGCCGACGCTGAGACCCTTGCGGGAGATACCGGTCGTGACTCCGGAGTCGGGCGCCATCGCCCGATCGGTGCTGGACATCAACGTTCTCCTGCTTCAGCGCGGGTGCGCGGGACGACGATCATGGGTACGGGAAGCTCGTGCAGCATCTTCGCCGCAGTCGATCCCAGGAAGAGCCGGCGGGGCTGGGCGAGTCGGCTGGAGCCGACCATGACGACCTCTCCCGGATGCCAGCGCAGGTGCGCCACGGCGTCTTCGACGCTGTCTCCTGCCGCACGCTCGACCTCGGCCTCGATGCCCTCGGGGAGGGCTGCCCGCACCTGCTGCAGGACGTCCTCTCCGTGCGCGTTCTGCGCGAGGGTGATCGCGCCGGTGTCGAGGCCGGCCGGCACGTCGAACGGCACGAGCGAGACGAGACGCAGGGTGCCGTGGGCGGCTGCCGCGAGGCGGGCCGCCTCCTCGACCAGCGCGTCGGCGCCGGCACGGGTGCCGACGGCCGCCGTCACCCGCGGGATCGGCATCTCGGCGTCCGCGTTGTCGCGGGAGCCGGCGGGTGCCAGGGCCACGGGGATGGGCGAGGAGTGCACGAGTTCGGAGGCGACGGAGCCGAGGCGGTGGCGGCCGAGGGTGGTGCCGTTGGCCGCCCCGACGACGAGGAGCCGCGCGTCGAACTCCTCGCCGGCGGCGATGATGCCCTCGGCGAAGGATTCGTTGAAGCGCACGTGTCCGAGGCAGCGGACGTCGGCGGGCACCTGAGCGACGGCTGTCCGCAGCCAGGCCTCGGCCTGCGCGCGCACGTGCTCCTCGAAAGCGCGCTCCGGGGGCACCACGGCCGAGCTGCGGGTGCCCTCGGGCGGAAGCACGATGACGAGATCGAGATGCGCGTCGATGCTGCGCGCGAGCCTGGCCCCGAGGGCGAGGGCGTCGGCGCCCTCGTCCGTCGCCGTGTATCCGACGACGATCGACCCGGTCATGCCTCGGCGACCTCGGCGCCGGCCTTCTCGAGGATCTGCGAGGCGGCGAGGCGCCCCATCCGGATCGCACCGTCGACGTGCTGGTACCCGGCGCCGGCCATGTCGCTGCACGCGAAGTGGATCGGGCCGACGGCGGTGCGCAGGTCGGCGCCGTAGCGGTGCAGGCCGCCCATGTCGAAGCTCGCGGCGTAGGCTCCGCGGGTCCACTCCTCGCTGCCCCAGTCGCTCTCGTAGTACACGACCGGGTTCTTCGCCTCGGGACCGTAGTAGTGCGACAGCGACTCGAGGATGCGCTCCTTGCGCTCCTCGGCGCTCAGCGTGAACAGGTCGTCGGCGTTCTGGTCGCTGACGAAGCCGACCAGCGTGCCGCGCTCGTCACCGTGGTTGGTGTTGTCGTACGCCTCGTGCGAGAGCTCGTAGGGGCTGAACGCGGTGCCGCTGAGGCCCTGTTCCCGCCAGAACGGGCGGTCGTACACGGCGTGCACCTTGATCACGAAGCCCATCGACAGGTGCTGGTGCAGCTGGTGCTGGCGGCGCGGCAGCGGCGGCACGAACGAGATGCGGTCGTACAGCACGGGAGCGTGCGCGAGGATCGCGTGCGTCGCGCGAACGGTCATGCCGTCAGCGTGCGCGACCACTCCCTGGTCGGACCACTCGAGCGTGCGCACCGGCTGGTTCAGGAAGACGTCGTCGCCGAGGCGCTCGGCGAGCAGCTGCGGAACCTGCTGCAGGCCGCCGACCACGCGCTTGTCGAGGATGAAGTCCGCGTCGACGAGGTTCGAGTACGACCCGGCGGATGCCGCCATCAGCAGCGACTGCAGCAGCGAGAACGCGTGCGTCGGCTTGGTGAGCATGGCGGAGCCCGTGGCGAAGGCGAGGTTTCGGACGGCCTCGTCATCGTCGGTCTGCCGGCGCAGCCAGGCATCCCAGGTGATCGAGTCCCACTCGGCGGCGTTCGGGTGCTCCCACGGACGGTCGGGGTCGATCTCGGCCACCATCGCGTCGAGGCGCTCGGTGATCTCGGCGATGACGGCCTCTGTCTCGGCCGATACGGGGAACATCTCTCCCGTGAAGCGGTGCACCGCACCATCGGGACCGACGTAGACGCTGTCGCCCTCGCGGTAGCGGTCGAAGGTCTCGAGGCCCAGCTCGGCGATCGTCTCCTTCAGGGCGTCCTGATCGGGCGAGACCCACTGACCGCCGAGTTCGAGCATCGCGCCCTCGATCTCGTCGGTCCAGAGCCGGCCGCCGACGCGGTCGCGCGCCTCGAGCACGGCCACCGACAGGCCGGCCCTGCGCAGCTCGTTCGCCGCTGTGGTGCCGGCGGCTCCCGCGCCGACGATGACGACGTCGCGCGTGATCTCGTGCTCTGCCATGGGTGATCTCCTTTGATGCGGAATGTACGAGCCGGGGTGTGTCGGCCGCGACCCCTGATCCCCCGACCAGGGTCGCGGCCGACCGTCTCAGGCGCCCTGGAGCGCGGTGGCGAGGACGTCGATGCCCTCGTTCAGCAGGTCGTCGCCGATCGACAGCGGCGGCAGGAAGCGGATGACGTTGCCGAAGGTGCCGCAGGTGAGGATGATGACGCCCTCGGCCACGCACGCCTTCGCCACGGCGGCGGTGAGGGCCGCATCCGGAGCGCCGGTCTCGGGGTCGACGAATTCGACGGCGATCATCGCGCCGTGGCCGCGGATGTCACCCAGGCGCGGGTCGTTCTCGCGGATCGCGCCGAGGCGGTCGGTGAGCACCGCACCGATCTGCTGAGCCCGTTCGATGAGCCCGTCGTTCTCGAAGGCGTCGATCGCGGCGAGCGCGGCCGCGCAGGCGATCGGGTTGCCGCCGTAGGTGCCGCCCAGGCCACCGGCGTGGGCGGCGTCCATGATCTCGGCACGGCCGGTGACGCCGGCGAGGGGCAGGCCGGCGGCGATGCCCTTGGCCGTGGTGATCAGGTCCGGCTCGATGCCGAAGATCTCGCTGGCGAACATCGTACCGGTGCGAGCGAAGCCGGTCTGCACCTCGTCGGCGATGAAGACGACCCCGTTGGCGCGGCACCAGGCCACGACCGCGTCGAGGAATCCGTCTGCCGGGACGATGAAGCCGCCCTCGCCCTGGATCGGCTCGATGATCACGGCGGCGAGGTTGTCGGCACCGATCTGCTTCTCGATGAGGGTGATGGCGCGCGCGGCCGCCTCGGCGCCGGTCAGCCCGTCGCGGTACGGGTACGAGCCCGGAACGCGGTAGACCTCGGGGGCGAACGGTCCGAATCCGGACTTGTAGGGCATCGACTTCGCGGTCAGCGCCATGGTGAGGTTGGTGCGGCCGTGGTAGCCGTGGTCGAAGGCGACGACGGCCTGGCGTCCGGTGTGCTTGCGGGCGATCTTGATCGCGTTCTCGACGGCCTCGGCACCCGAGTTGAACAGCGCCGTCTTCTTCGCGAAGTCGCCCGGGGTGAGGCGGTTGAGCGCCTCGGCGACGTCGACGTACGACTCGTACGGCGAGACCATGAAGCAGGTGTGCGTGAACTGCGCGGCCTGGGCGGCGACGGCGGCTGCCACCTTCGGGTGGGCGTTGCCCACGCTCGTCACGGCGATGCCGGATCCGAGATCGATGAGCGAGTTGCCGTCGGCGTCGACGACGACACCGCCGCCGGCGGCGACGACCGAGACGGGCATCGAGTGCGCGACTCCGGCGGCGACGGCTTCGGCCTTGCGGGCGAGGATCGCGGCGGAGCGCGGGCCGGGCAGGTCGGTGACGACACGACGGACCTGCTCGAGGGTGGGTCCGCCTGCGGGAATCGTGGAGGTCTCGTCGATGAGGGTCATGAGGCGAGGCTACGACTCGGCCCGACGGGACGCATTCGCCGCAGCGTACACTTCTGATCATCCATTCGCCGCGTTGTACAACATGAGGAGATCCCGTGGAGATCGCCACCCCGCCGACGCTGCGCACGCTGCTGGGAAACGGGGATCTGCGCCTGAGCCTGGTGTCCGCCGAGCGCTCCCTCGCCGACGGGGCACTCGACCGCCCCGTGCGCGGCGTGCACAGCTCGGATCTGGTCGACCCGACGCCGTTCCTGGCCGATGATCTCGTGCTGATGACCACCGGCAGCCAGTTCGCCGACCACGACGAGCGCGGGGTCGGCGACTACGTCGCCCGTCTCGTGCACCGCGGTGTGCGAGCGCTGGGTTTCGGCTCAGGTGTGCACCGGGTGGGACCGCCCGACGAGCTCGTCGCCGCGTGTGCGGCGTCGGGGCTCGCGCTGTTCGACGTGCCGTACGACATCCCGTTCCTCGCCGTCGCCCGAGCGCACGCGGAGGCGATGGCGTCGCACGCGTACGCTCGGCGCACCTGGGCGCTCGAGGTGCAGCGCGCTCTCGCCGTCGCGGCGCTGCGGCCGCGCGGCCTGGAGGCGACCCTCGCCGAGCNNGCTCGGCGGCTGGGCTGCTGGGTGGGGCTGTTCGACTCGAGCGGGACGATCGCTCAGGAGCATCCGGCCTCTCTCGCCGGCGGCGCGGATGCGGTGGCGGATGCCGTCGCCGAGCTGCTCGGCCGAGGGACGACCGCGACGCGCTCGCTCGAGGAGGGCGAGCGCACCGTGACGCTGTACACCCTCGGTCGCAGCTCGCAGCTGAAGGGCGTCATCGCGGTCGATCTGCGCCCCATCGACGCCGAGGCGCGCGCCGTGATCACGACCGTGATCGCCATGGCGGGCCTGGCGCTCGAGCAGAGCGAGCAGCTCGCCCGCGGGCGCCGCCGCATGCACACTCAGCTGCTCGCCTCGCTGCGGGCGGATGATCCGACCCTCGCCCGGCGCACGCTCGGAGCCCTGCCCCCGGCGCCGATGGTCGTCGCGACCGCCGCCGACGCGCCGGTCGAGGCGATCGTCGGCTGGTTCGAGCGGCAGCGCGCGGTCGGCGGCACGGTGTCGTTCGTGGCGGAGGACGCCGACGGGCTGACGATCTGCCTGGGGGCATCCTCCAGAGCGCTGCTCGACCAGGTGGCGGGGCGATTCGGCATCCGGATCGGCGTCTCCGAGCCGGCCGAGTACAGCGCATTCTCGCATGCGCATGCGCAGGCGACGACCGCTCTGCAGCGTTCCGGCGGGGACGGCGTGATCGAGTATCACGACGTCGAATCCGGCGGAGTGCTCGACGCGCTCGTCTCGGCCGAGACGCGGACCCTGGCGCGCACGAGGCTCGCGCCGCTGCGCGCGCACGACGCTGTCTCTTATACACATCT